>JAYWCS010000350.1:0-7901 GCA_043780315.1 Bacteroidota bacterium
CAGCGGACCCTTTTTACTGCCGGTGGTTTTTCATATTATCAACCCCTATCCGCTACTGCTGACAGACGCACAAATACTGGCTGCGGTGCAGGATTTAAATGATGCTTTTTCGAAACAGGGCGTTTATGCTGGCAGTACCGGGGCCGATACAAAAATTCAATTCTGTCTCGCACGCAAAGATCCGGACGGTGGAAACACGACTGGCATCACGCGAACCAGTTCCGGATTGGGTTTAAACGTGAATGCTTTTATCGGGGATGACGGATTAAAAAATTTGATTCGATGGGATCCTTCAAAGTATATAAATATTTGGGTGATCACCAGTTTAAATACTGAAAATATGACCATCTTTAATTGCGGCAACTGGAACCGGCTGGGGGAGGGTGGTTATGCCAAATTCCCCGGCGGCGATCCCTTAAAAGATGGGATCGTGGTTACGGGATTTGGTCAGTTGCTAGCTCATGAAATGGGTCATTATCTGAGTCTCTATCATACTTTCGAGGGATTGAATTGTGTTAATAATGACTGCACTACGGATGGCGATCAGGTATGTGATACACCGCCGGATAATTCCGTTTTCGATTCTCCGTCCTGCAGTAACCCCCAAAATTCCTGCTCATCCGATACACTCTCAAATCATTCGGATCGATTTTTCCCCGTAGATGTGCCGGATATGATTTCAAATTTTATGGATTATGGCAACCTGCCCTGTCACAATGCATTCACCGAAGGGCAATCAGCCCGAATGCGCGCAGCGATTGCCACGCAACGTAGTGGTTTGTTACAAGATGAATGTAATAAACCCTGCACGGAAAATTCCGGTGCCGGTTTTACACGGGATAACGCGAATCCAACACCGGGTACTATTATTAATTTTACGAACACAGCAACCGGTGCTACACAGTTCAGCTGGCTGATCAATGACGTTGTCAGCTCATCGGGCAACAATTTTTCAACTTCTTTTCCAGTGGCCGGTGTCTATAAGGTCACGCTGAAAGCATATAATGCAGATGCCAGCTGTTACGCGGCTTACACCGATTATGTGATCGTGAACTGCGGAGTGATTGCAAATTTTTATTCAGATAAACGGGTCATTGCCTCCAAGTCGCCTTTATCTGTCGATAGTATTTATTTTACGAATACCTCTTTTGGTGCAACTTCTTATCAATGGCTTCTGGATGCCGGTAATGGAACGGGTGAGCAACTCGTAAGTGCCAGCACAGATTTGAAATATATTTTTTTAACGCCCGGTAATTATACTTTGCGGCTGGTGGCTACAAAAGGGGGTTGCAGCGATACGACCGAATATTATACGATTCCGGTGCAGGATCCTACCCAGGACGGCTTATTGGTTTTTAATGATGTGGAATGCTATCAGGGAAATAAAATACGCGCACTGATACAGGTGCATAATGGCGGATATGCCACCATACCAAAAAATATTCCGGTCAGCTTTTATGACGCTGATCCTGCCGGTGGCAAAGCAAATAAACTGGGGAATTCTTTTTATTTACCAGATTCCATTCCGGGTAATTGCTGGAGCAGCAGTTATGTCTTTGTTTTAACCATTAATACGCCGGGCTTAAACCAGTTATATGCTGTTTTCAACGATAGCGGCACTACGCATCCTTTTTCTCTGCCGGGAACATCGATGCAGGAAACAGATTATTTCAATAACACCGCTTTTCAAAACAATTTTCAATTCAAGTTAACCGCCGCACCGCCAACCGCAATTCTGCAGCCGGGAGATACGCTGCAGCTGGGTGAATCAACCATTCATGGCTCCGGTTCCGGCGTCACTACGTCTTATGTATGGAGTCCGGCAGACGCCCTGAATTGTACCAACTGCCCGGATCCTTTTTATGTAGCAGGTTATCAGATTTCCACCATTACAAAAAAAGTAATCGGCACCACCAATTATGGATGTATGGACAGTTCGTTCCTTGTGATTAAAATTCCGGCCTACGATGATTTCAAACTCAGGATTGATAGTATGGAATGTGCTGAAACAAATCATGCGCAGGTGAATTTTACCATTTGTGATCTTTTTGTCAGAGGGTTCATTCCGAAGGGGTTGATGGTCTCCTTTTACAACGGGGACCCATCCGTTGCCGGTGCGCATTTATTAGGCCCCGTCTTTATCGTTCCAGCCAATACCGCCGGACCTTGCGCTTCATTTCATACTTCCATACAAGGCGTCCAACCAGGTAATATATATGCTGTAGTGAACGCTGCTGAAAATCAAATCCCGGTTGTATTTCCGCAAGACAGCTTGTTCGTTGAAACCGACTATAGCAACAATGGAACGGTGTTTGCCTATCAACCGGCAACTGTTTCCCTGCTGCCCTCTGATACCACGGTATATCGGAATCAATCATTTCCCCTGATCATCCGGTCGTCTGTTCCCGATCCCTCCGCTGCCAGTTGGTTTAACGGCAATGGATTTACGCTCAGTTGTAACAGTTGCAGTACACCCGCGATCACCGTGTTGGATTCTTCCATAGTAAAGATGCAGATTGCCAACCAGTATGGTTGTGTACTCAAAGGGCAGTCTGTCGTTAACGTGTTTCCTCCTGATTTTACCATTCAGTTATTGGAAACCAGTTGTTACACAAATACAACCACCAAGGTAAAATTCATGCTTTGCATGAATAACTACTATGATAATATTTATGCCAACCTGCCCGTTACTTTTTATGATGGGGATCCATCGACGGGAACGCCGCATCCCCTGCAACCGGTTTTTTATACAACGAATGCTTCGGTATCTGGTTGTGATTCGTTTACTTTTATCGTGAACAGCCCGCTGAAAACAAATAATTTGTTTGCCGTCGTGAATGATCAGGGAAACAATAACGCGTTGATTCCCAGCAAGCCGTTTAATGAAACCGATGATAGCAACAATAGCGATCATCAAGCAATCATTCCTTTTGCTGCTTTTATTACGCCCGCTGATACGACCATTCTCCGGTTTTCAGGTGTGCAGGTCAGTGGAGCGGTCAGTGGGGGACAGTTAACGCATTTCGACTGGTTGCCCCAGCAGTTTCTTTCCTGTTCCAGCTGTCTTACGCCCGTCATTACGCCACCCTATTCGATGCAGTATGCGTTCGTGGTGCAGAATGAAAATCAGTGTATCGATACGGCCTATACGAATATCAAAACGTTTGCCGCCGGTTTGGTTGATATTCCGAATGCTTTTACGCCGAATGGCGACGGACGAAATGATGTTTTTTATATTCTGGGAACCCGGAATATTCAAATCGTAAAAGGATTTTCAATTTTTAACCGGCTGGGTCAAAAAGTTTTTGAAAAATCCAATGTTCCCGCAAACGACCCGGGCTATGGATGGACGGGCTTTACAGATGGACATGCGGCACCGGCCGGCGCCTATGTTTATGTGATCAGCATTCAATTTGAAAATGGTACGCTACCGTTATTTAAAGGCACCGTCGTGCTCGTGCGTTAACAGGGGCTCGTCATTTTGCAGCTGCTGAAAAGAAAACTAAAAGGCAGTAATGAGTACATTTAGAAACTACCAAACAGTTGTATGGAACAAATCATCGCATTAGTGACCCTTGTTTTGCTGGAAGTTGTGCTGGGTCTGGATAATGTCATTTTCATTTCCATTGTCGCCGGAAGACTTCCGATTGGTCAGCAAAAAAAAGCACGGCAACTGGGGCTGATCCTGGCTTTATGTTTGCGTTTGATTTTACTCGGGCTGATTTCGCTGATCTTGAAATTGGACGGCGTGCTTTTTACCGTGTTTCAAAGAGGTATATCGGGTCGTGACCTGATACTCATTGTGGGAGGTCTCTTTTTATTGTATAAAGCGTCTGTAGAAATACATGTTGCAATGGACGGTCACCCGGAAGAAGGGGAAAGTGATATAAAACCCAGATCGTTTACAAGTACCATTGTTCAAATTTTACTATTGGATCTCGTTTTTTCAGTCGACTCCATACTCACTGCGATCGGGATGGTAAAGGAATTATGGGTAATGTATGCAGCGGTGATTATTTCTGTTGGTATCATGCTGTTTGCATCTGATCCGATCGCCACTTTCATTCATAAAAACCCGGCTTTTAAAATGCTGGCGTTGAGTTTTTTATTGTTAATCGGAGTATCCCTGATCGGGGAAGGATTGCATTTCCATATTCCCAAAGGATATATCTATTTCTCGATTGCTTTCGCATTTGCAGTTGAAATTTTGCAATTAAAAATGAAACCGAAAAAGAAGGTCTAATCTTATTATCAATGTACAAGCCATAAGTAGTTTCGAATCTCTATAATATTTATGTTGTTTGTAGTGAATTTTATAAACACAAATTTCGTTCATACACAATCTGTTGCGTAATCGGAAAAGAAAAGACCGGGGAGGGGTTTTCAGGACAGGAAAGAAAATTATTAATAAGTTTTTTTGGAGTACGAATAGAAAACCTACATTTAATGAATCGTTTTGCTATTCCAATATCTTGTTTTAAGGCCATTTTGTAACCTTGAATACATTCTTAACCGACTCTTAAACAAGACACATGAAAAGTTTTCTTTCCCTTCCCCGGTGGTTTGCCCTGCTCGCGCTACCGTTCATTTTTATCGCGTGTAAAAAAGACAATAAGTCGTCTGGAGAATCGGAAAAGTATCAGATCGTTTCAGGTACCTGGGCGCAAACGGATATCGTGCTGGGCGTACCCGTGAGTATTCCGGCCGGCAATATCACGTACGATTTACCTGCCGGCACCAGTGTATTTACCGATCCGGTACTGATGGCCATCGGGCTTTCTTCTTTGTTTGAACCGACGCTTCAAAATAAATATACCTTCGACAAAGCCGGTACCTACAGCATCCAGGGATCAACGGATCTGATTTTGCCCGTGGCCGGAAGTGGCGGAACCTGGACACTCGATGTGTATGATGCCGTTGTGAAACTCGTTTCTGACACGAAGAAGAATGATCCGCATTGGATTAACGCGATAAGTTCAGATTCTTTATCACTTTCCATGATTGTCGATATTCAGGGATTCGGGCAGGTGCCTTTGAACCTGCTACTCCAGAAACAATAATACGTTATGTTGCTGTCCGTGAAACCTCCATATAGTGAAATCGAATTGTTATCCCTGATTGCCGACGGGGATCAGAAGGCGTTCAGCTATTTCTACCAGCAAACGAATGGTGGCATCTACCACGCTGTGATGGCCTATGTGAAAGACACCGAAGCTGCGCGGGAAATCGTACAGGTGATCTACATCAAAATCTGGAACAGGAGAAAGTCACTCTCTTCGGTTCGTTGTTTAAAAAATTATTTGTTCATTCTGGCCCGTAATGCGGCCTTTGATCACTTCAAACGGGTGACCATCGAAAACCGCTGGCTCGCTTCTTTGCGCCAGCGTACGCCGGTATTGCATAACAACGTATTGGTGAACATTCAGGAACGGGAATGCAATCACCTGCTCTGGCAATCCATTTCGCTTCTGCCATCCCAGCAAAGACAGGTTTATCTGCTGGCCAGCGAACAGGAACTGAGTTATGAAGAAATCGCCTCCCGGATGCAGGTATCCCGGTTTACCGTGAAAAGACATCTGGAACTAGCCCGCCGCTTTGTTCGCAATTATGTGGACAGCCGCCTGCATCAGTAACTCAAACTCTTTTTATTTTTTTCAACTCGTTGGGCCATCTGTTCTTCCCCACAGTCTTTAGTATAACCATCCCCACGTTGGATTACGCTTATGACCCGGCAGCGGTTTGAATATCTTTTTAAATTATACCGGACCGACCGGCTTTCGCAGCAGGACTGGGAAGAATTCCGCGCGGTCATCCGCACCGGAGATTTTGATTCACTGATCAAAGATGAATTTATTTTGCTCGCAGAAAGTGATGGGATTCACAAATCCTGGAGTCTGGAACTTGAATCGGCCATGTGGAAAAAGATCCTGGAAGGAAGACCCGTATCGGATGAATCAATGGAAGAAACAACGAATCCGGTGTTTCCGGAGTCTCCCCGTAAAGAAAATGTTCGGCGCGTGGTTGTTTACAGTGGCATTGCCGCTTCGTTGATCGCATTGGGGATGATCTGGTGGTTTAGACCAATCACCCGTGCTGCGAAACTGGAAGTCTCAAATATAAAAACAGAAAATAACATTATTCCCGGCAGTAATAAAGCCGTACTCATCCTTCCCAACGGATCGCAAATTGTGCTGGATAATAGCCACAGTGGACAAATAGCACAACAGGGCAATACGGCATTTCATAAATCCGGCGGCACGCTCACCGTATCTTTTCTCAACAATAGCGGAATCAAAAAACAGACACAACCGGGCCCTGATCTTTCAGAGAAAATGGAAGAAGCACTGATTGCTACGCCACGGGGCGGACAGTTTGAACTGGTTCTCCCGGATGGTTCGAAGGTCTGGCTGAATTCAGCATCGTCCCTTCGTTTTCCGACCGTATTCAAAGGCAAACAAAGAACCGTGGAGCTTACGGGGGAAGGTTATTTTGAAATCACAAAGAATGCAAAAATGCCCTTCGTTGTTTCTGTGCAGCAAATGAAAATTGCAGTACTGGGAACACACTTCAATGTGATGTCCTACGCCGACGAGAAAGCGATCAACACCACGTTGCTGGAAGGTGCCGTGAATGTTTCCTCCGGTACGCTGATGAAACGTCTCGAACCCGGTATGCAGGCATCCCTGCACAGGAATGAACCCCAGCTAACGGTTGCGCAGGCAGATGTACAAAAAACGATGGCCTGGAAAAACGGACTCTTTGAATTTGATAATACCGATCTGCCAACCATCATGCGTCAGTTGGCTAGATGGTATGACATCGAAATTATTTACGAGATTAAGCCGGACAATACAACATTTGGTGGCAGCATCAGCAGGTCCTTGAATTTGACGGAAGTAATCAACCTGTTGGAAGCAAACGGAAACAATCATTTTAAAATAGAAAATAAAAAAGTATTTGTGCTCCCGTGAGTTACAAAAAAGCCCCGCTGTAAAGCGGGGCCTGCAGTTCCGGTTGGCCCCGGAGCTGCCATTGGGTAACTGACACAAATGAATCTGACTGGACTATTTATTTCATCACCCAAACTCTGCAAAGTTATGCAACGAAGGGCTCTTTGCAACCCCCTGCTTTTAACGCGAGGGTTGTCAATCAAAATGCTGTTGGTATTCAGTTCCGCTCTGACCACGAGAGATAGAACGATACGTACCGGCAGGAAAAACATGATGCTGGCAATGAAATTAACCGCTTTCTGGCTTCTTGCTATTTGTTTACAGGTCAGTGCTTTTACCTATTCCCAGAAGGTCACGCTGTCTGTAAAAAACGTCTCACTGCAACGGGTATTCAAAGAGATAACCAGTCAGACGGGGATTTCCATTGTCTATAAGGAGTCAACACTCGAAGGACTGGAACCGGTGAGCATTCATGTGAAAGAAGCGACCATCGAGGAAGTGCTGAATGCCTGTCTCAAAGGGCAGCACGTGGAGTATCAGCTGATCGGCAAAAGTATCGTCATTAAAAAGAATACTCCTACACCGGTCGTTTTAAAAAGAGATTCCGGTTTTTCTGTAACCGCGCCGCCCAGAGAGATAAAAGGCGTGGTGCGCACCGTCAATAACGCGGCCCTCGAAGGCATTACCGTGAATGAAAAAGGTACAAACAATACCACCAAAACCAAACTGGACGGTACTTTTCGTTTGAAGGTCACGAATCCGGAGGCTATACTTATATTTTCTTCGATCGGTTTTAAAACTGTTGAAGTCAATACCACCGATCGCACACAGCTCGAAGTGATTCTCGAAAGTGCTTCTCAGGAACTTTCCGGTGTGGTGGTGACCGCTCTGGGAATCACCCGGGCTAAACGTTCACTCGGTTACTCGATCGATGAAGTGGATGGCAAAGAA
>JAYWCS010000351.1:0-9154 GCA_043780315.1 Bacteroidota bacterium
ATGCCCATAGTAAATTTTTTTATTGACTTTATCATCGATTTTCAAAACCCGGTTATATTCTGTAAAGACTTTAGGTTGATCATTGAAGTGTTCAATCCCTTTCTGGCAAATAACAAAATCTGCGTAGTTGCCTGACAACCGGAGACCCTGGTTGATGTCCGCCTTTTTACATTCAATATCTTTCAATAAAAAATACTCCGGGAACACATCATACACTCCCACTTTACTTCCCAGCTCCTGGAGTATTTCGCTGGTAACTTCATTACCCGCCGGCATACCCAATACGATTTCGCCCTTCAGTTCTTCCTTTATACGGGTGAGGTTCCTGACATGAAATTTCGGACTTGTCGGGTTGTTCACATGTGGGTCTACCATCTATTCTAGCTTTTACATCCGGAAAGATATGCAAATCTGTTATGGATTGATGTACCGGTTCGGCGGTTTTCCAGCTGCTGGTTCCGGAAAAACAATGATCTTTAAACAATCTATGCGTAACACAACCAAATTAAAACAAATTCTGTTGAAATATGACGTAGCCCTTTCACTGGAAGACGAGGTGCTTTTAAAAATTGCGCTGGTAGATAAGATTACCGGGAAAGTCTTTGATTTCGAACACCGGTCTTACAGCCAGCTGATCGGGAAATGTTATTCCTATTTTTTAAAAAGTCTTAAAATAGCAAATACAAAGTAAGACTGCCAGCAAAAAAATCTACTCCAAATTTTCGCTGACAGACTGATTAAAAGATAATATAGCAATTTATAAAAAGAAATGAAACCCTACAGACGCCGTTACGCCATTTGTTATCGTTGTTAATCCATAATTATTGGTTGTGGAAGTAACCAAATCAGAACTATGGTTGGTGGTATAGGTGGAATTATCACTCGTACTTTTCTGGTGATTATAAGTGTATCCCAAAGCGAAATCCATTCCGATACGTTTTGCGAAAAAATGCGTCATCCCAACCGAAGCACCGGCATTCCAATTAAAAATTCCGTTGGTTTTTCCTGAACTGGTATAGGACGTAGTGGTTGTCGAACCATTCCCGGTGCTGTTGCCCGTACCCGTTCCGGCGGCACCGGTTATTTGTCCGTAAAACCAGTTTTTAGACGCCAGGTTTGAAAAATAATATCTCAAAAATGGACCGACGCTGAATGTGAGCGTGTTCGTTGTAGCTTTTGAATCTGTTACCACATCCGTTGCAGAAGTATTGGAAGTGGTGCTGTTTCCGTGGGAATAGTTTACAGACAAGTTACCTCCAAGTACGGTTCTGGCATTCAAAAAAACGCCGATCTGCGGGCCCACACTGAATGTATAGGTATCGGTAGAGATAGCTTTTGCCGAACCCAGATCATAACCATAATCTGCGTTCGCATTAGAATATCCGGTCGTCCCAATAGTTGTTCCGAGCAACAACGTTCCCTTTTGAAATTGAGCATTCACGTTATCAAAAGAAAAAAATAAAATACCTGCAGCAAATAAAATACGACAATTTAGTTTCATATAAATTTTACAAGCTGAGATGTAAGAATGATGCCGTAGTTTACTAAATAGAAGTTAAGCAGCAATCATTAAATGGAAATAACCATTCATTTACATCGGCTGATGCATGAGGTGCTGATTGATCCAATCGGTCATTATTGCAGGAGATACTTTTTCTATAAGATGCGCGTGACCACCGTTTTCATTCCATTCATCTTTTCCGTCCGGGTGAATGATGCAGCGTCCAGACTTCAACATATAATAATCCGACCATCCTTTAACAGCAACCCATACCGCTGTTTCGTCCCAACTCATTCTGCCCGCGTTATCTTCTGCTGCCATTGGAATACATAATGCAAATACATCTTTCACAGGACTATGCTGAATTTTTTCATTATGTATGAGCGGTAACCCGGTCCTTATTTTCTCGCCGATTTCAAAACCACTTAAGAGCATGGGTGTTGGCCAGTCCGCGAAAACTTTCTCCGCAGCGGGTATATCCTGATCTAGATTGAACTCCCATCCCGCGGGAAATTTCCCACCCATGCTGACCAGCCGATAAACTTTTTTCTTCACCAGATCGTATCCATTCAACGGAGAATATTGATCCGGTGCCGAACGGAGTAAATTGGACAGATTGGTAAGAAATCCAACGGTGATGACGGTCACCGAATGATCCGGTTGTGCCGCGAGCAGTTTTCTATATAATAACAAAGCGTCAGGCACCTGTTGGTTGGTTTGAATCTGATGCGGATAATGGCGGATGACGGAATCGGTCCAATGCTGTCGGTCACCCAATGCAACGGCATCGCCGGATACCACGCCGATTGGAATCTCCGGGCGGTTGAAATAAGTATTGAAAACATTTAACGCTGCTGCTACATTTTGAAATTTCGAGCTCGCTATGGTTGCGAGAATCTGCACATAACCACTATCTGCAAAACAATGCAGTAAGGTGATGGCTCCGACATCGTCATAATCCGGCCCAAAATCGGTATCAAATATTACGTGCAGCGGATAAGGACCCGTCGGAAATAAAGCCTGCGCCTCCGTTAAGTGAGAATAAAAAAAGAAGATGATTGAAAACAGCAATGATTTTTTTTTCATCAGACCTGTACGGCAGTACCCTTAGTCATCCCGTTTACGGCTTGAATTTTACTGACCGAATTTCCCGTATGCACAGAATAATACCGCGTCAGGAATTCCTTTTTAGAATCCTTATAGTTGGAAACCATTCCGAGCTTGAAGAGACTGTAAATATAAATCCAAGCCAGGTCGAGCTGATAAGGAAGAAATCCTGCACGGGCACTTCCCGGAAACAGGTGGTGATTATTATGCCATTCGCCCGACAGCATGCCAGGTCTTGTTTGATTAATAGAAAGGTTAGAGCGGTCGAAGTCGATACCATCCACGTGTTTGTGTTCGCCCTTGCCATGTCCGGTATAATTGAACGCTCGGACCAGCACGAACCACAGGAAAGCACCACTAAAACAGGCCAGTGGCAATGCAGGTCCGCCGATCAGATACATCACCGTAAACCAGAACGACCAGTTGATCAGCCAGAGAGCCACCACATAGGAGGGCTTCGAAACAGAACCCCAGGTTTGATATTCTTCAAAAGAATTCAGGCCAACACCCGTATGACTTAGAAAATTCCGAACCCGCTGATATTTTTCCCTCGAGAGATCTTTTGAAATACTCTGATGATTGACATCAGAAAGCATGCAATACATAAAACCGCCCATTGGATTATAGGGATCGCCGGGTTCATCTGATTTTACATGATGCACGTGATGGGATATCACATATATTTCTTCCGGAAAAGTTTTAATTACCAGGTTTTGGGTAAGCAGCCTAAAAAAGGGATGACTGAACCGATACGCTTTATGCGTACAGAAGCGATGAAACCAGATTGTACCATGTGTACTCATGACCACCATGGCATAAACAATCAAAACGATGACCGATTTCAACGATAGGTATTTGACCAGCAATAATACAAACATCGGAAACATACAGGCCGCCATAACCCAGCTGATGAGGGCGATCCAGTTTTTTCGTGATTTGAATATATTGATTCTGGAAAAAGCTTCTTTAAAAAGTTGACCGGTACTTGGTTTAAAAAACACCCCATTCTCGTCCTTCCAACCATACGAAGGCGTTTGAAGGATCTCGTCGATAAAAGCCATAATAAAGGAACAATTAATGAATAATCAGGTTTTCCACGGATGCCTCCATCGAGTAGGCAAGACAAACTAAATTACGCTAAAATACTATACTTAGTTTCTATCGGATTAAATAAACCTGTTAATTCTAAACGCGTTAATTCCCTGCGTATTGTCAAACCCGGCACGAACAAGGATCTTCCTGTATTTTGATCAACATAATATGATTTCTGAACTTCCCCTATTGACGAGCATTCCGGATAAAAAATGACCATTTGGGACCTCTTTTAGCATCTTGTGGAAGATGAATTGCTATGTGAAAAGATGCCCGGCATTATTTGGCGGCAGATGCCGACCGGCTTAAATCTTAACATTGGTTTTTTTAAAAACCAGCTATATTTACATTATTAAATTGTTATCAAATTTACATATGGCAAATAAAACGAAACAGCCCTCTCCCCAGTCTTTAAAAAAGACGCTGCTGAAAGAAATAGAAGTCAAACTCGCTGATACCGTGAAAGGATATCATAAGAAAGTGAGTGAAAAAAAATTCAAAAAGAAACTGCATAAAGCAGGTAAGATTTTGTCGAAATCTCTGGCGAAAGAACAAATTACTGTAGCGCACAAAGAAAAAGTGAAAGACCCCAAAAAGGAAAAGAAAGTTCCGGAAAAGGAAATTGCGTCTTAATTTTCTCTTGCGTTTTATATTGTTTTCGCGGTAAATTAAATTGTCATGGGTAAAAGCAATTATCTTTTACTATTTCCACTTTTATTTCTTGCATCTTGTTACGGCCCCAACGACATGGGCAATGGGTCGGGCATTTACATCGGCCCCGGGGTGGGCCTCGGGACGATTATAGCTGTCGTGATCTCCTGGAGCAGAAATAAATCGGTGTTATGGGCCATCGTGCATGGCATTCTCGGATGGCTCTATGTGATTTATGCACTCATCGTTGGGAAAAAATAGCCTCTTTTTTTATCATTTTTTATCGATCACCACACAGAGCATGCCCCGGGCAGGTACCCTCACTAAAATGCCATTTTGGGTTACCGATGAATACGGTTTGATGGATGCATAATTGTTAGGGCCACCGGCGGCACCTGCCGGCCCTTGTCCGTTTATAACGACCGTTTTTGAAAATTCATCCGTCGCACTCCCTGCCTCGAGAGAATACCAGTAAAAACGGTTGCCAGTATGGTAATTCTTCATTTTTAGCTGAACGGTTTGTGCTGCATCCCCCGTGTTTACCAGAGTAGCATTCACCTGACCGGAAGAGAAGCTGGAAGCATAGGCTTTCAACGCCGAATTATTCTGAACCGTGGCGGTCACGAAACGGTCCCCAAGAAATTTTTTAAAATAATACATATAATAGAACGAAGGTCTCGGACTCCATTTCGCAATGCCGGGTTCATCTCCGGCACTGAACAATCCCATATCGTCTCCATTACTCCATCCATTCACAAGATCCCAGCGCGCGGCCAGACCAAATTTATTTTTCAACACTTCTGAAAGTACCAGAATGGAAAAAACACCGCTGGTATTTGACACCATCTGCCGAGAACTGATCGCAAACATATTCCATTCATCGAGCACAATGGGTTTAACCGAGGCTCCGTTGGAAGCAAGTGTCGCCGTAACATAGTTAATCATCTGCTCCGGCACATTTGTGGCGGCGGACAAAATATCGGCAGCATCTGAGTTGGTATTGTAGGGCGTGAAATAATTATGCACCACAAAATAATCCGCTTTATTTTGAATGCCCGTCATCATACCGGCGTTCCATGTTTTCAATGTATTGGTTTGCCAGGACTCCGCAGCAGGCGCTTCTGAAGTGACCGCTCCAATGTAAATCGTATGACCCGTTTCAATTGCAGCCTGGCGCATGGAGTCCGCAAAAATTTGAAAATGCTGCGCATACAAAGCACCCGTCAGGTATTCCGGCTGACCGTCCATGTTTTTAGTCATATCAATGCGGTAGCCCCATTCCCAGTCACCAAAATTTTCATTTCCGATTTCCCAATACAATGTGCGTCCGTTGTCGTACCGCACCCAGTCAGCCGCCAGATGGGCCGCCGTGGCAACCGGATTCGCGCTCGTTCCATACCGGGCATACCCATAATTGATGGTAATCAACCCCTGGTTTTGGGTTTGCTGCAATATGCTGTAATAATTATCCAGAGAGCACTGCCAGCTCAGACTGGTCATCCCGTAATTATATCCCGGCGCTACCTGGCTGCCTGCTGCATTCATTAATTGAGCGGGTGCATCCGGCGGAGTCACGCCCTGCGCTGCGTTCCAGAAATAAGCATCGCTGGCGCTACCGCCCGGAAATCGCAACAGATGAGGCTGGAGATCGTTTATGGGATTTATAAACAACGGTTCGTTGTTCACCGGTCCCAACCAGAAAACAGCATTTTGTCCGAATACAGAAGCCGGAATTTTAGTGATGATGGAAGACGCATCCACCGTCACGAGATTGGTGGCCGTTGCTGGAATACTCAGATCGGTGTATGCCGGTATGGAAAATGATTTCGCGGTCCAGTCATTTAAAAAGAATCCAATGGTTTGTGCAATAGCCGGATCAATAGCAGGCTGGATAATGGAATCCAGGTCGTTCGGATTTCCTGGCGTAACTGTTCCAGATGGATTCGAAGAATTTTTTTTGCACGAACTGAGGCTCGATGTATTCACGATACATAGAAGCAGAAGACAAAGAGTTTTATACATTTGATGGTTGCATTTGGTTATAACCGGCGATTTTAACAATCGTACAAGGGTAGGAATTATAAGACTAATGTATGGGAAACTAGTACAATTTTTGCCGAAAATGTCCAATATCAGACATTCTGCTGTCAGCCATCTCTTTAGGTTCATTTTAATATTTCGAGCGCTTCATTTTAACTCAGTATGAAAAAAAATCAAACCATATACCGCGATCCTCTGCATCCTTTTCCTCGCATTCAATACCCGCCCCCCCATGATTCAACCGACTGATC
This sequence comes from Bacteroidota bacterium, assembly GCA_043780315.1. Lineage (GTDB taxonomy): Bacteria > Bacteroidota > Bacteroidia > Chitinophagales > Chitinophagaceae > Puia. Next base: position 6,643 of record JAYWCS010000351.1, read on the forward strand.
CGCCCTCGGGATTTGCTGTCGTGTAACTATTTACTTCCGAAGGATGTTCGAGTTGTCCGTCCGCTGACGAAGCGGTTGGACGGTTAAATGGATGGAAAAAAATGTGTCCGTGCTGAGTTTCCATGTCGACTACTGAGATTACATGGGATGGAAAGATCCGTTTTCAAATGCTGCTTATACGCAACGTCAAAAAGAATATGCCTCTGTTTTTAATCTGTCGAACATCTATACGCCGCAAATTGTCGTGAAAGGCAAAGAAGAGTTTATCGGGTGTAATGAAAATAAATTGCGGAATACCATCGAAGAATATCTCGCCGAAGAACCGCGATACGATATCAGTCTGCAGGTGGATCCTTTGAAGGATCGTAATATTGCGGCTCATTGCTCCTGCATCGCCGGTCGCGAAGACGAATTACATCTGGCGCTGGTACAGAATATGTCGGTTAGCCAGGTTCAACGAGGTGAAAATCGTGGAAAAACACTGAACCATTTTCATATCGTTCGCGGATTCCATTCGGAACGCATGGCAAACGGGGTGGTGCACACATCATTTAAACTTTCGGCTGCACTCGCTGGCGGCGACTGCACGGTGTTGGCATTTTTGCAAAATAAAAAGACCGCTCAAATAGACGTCGCCATGGTTTCAAAAAATCTTACCGTAAATTGATCATAGATTTTCTATAAATTTTCTTTATGCGCGATGACACCCAAAGCCCGATGGTCCCTCTGCAAAACTGGTCGGGTAACCTGCATTACAGCACAAATAAAATTTACTATCCCGAAACCGTTTCCGAGCTGCAGCAAATGGTAGAATCTTCCCCCCATCTACGCGCACTCGGCACCCGGCATTGTTTCAACGAGATTGCGGACAGCGATCAGCTTTTTATTTCATCTGCCAAACTCCATCGCATAATTGAACTGAATACGGTCAACCAAACCGTAACTGTCGAAGGCGGAATTAAATATGGCGAACTTTCTCCCTATCTGGATCAGAAAGGATACGGCCTGCATAACCTGGCCTCCCTCCCACATATTTCCGTTGCCGGAAGTATTTCAACGGCCACCCATGGATCCGGTGCGAGCAATGGTAATCTCGCCACTGCAGTCAGGGCATTGGAAATCGTAACAGCAGATGGAACGGTTTTGCATCTTTCGAAAGAAAAAGACCGGGAGGTATTCGATGGCGCGGTGGTCGGGTTGGGTGCCATGGGCATCATCAGCTGCGTCACACTGGCCATTGAACCCAGCTATCAAATGCAGCAGTGGGTCTATACAGATATACCGATTGCCCAACTGAAAGATCATTTTTTTCAAATCATGACCGCCGGATATAGCGTGAGTCTGTTCACGAACTGGGAAAAAGAATCCATCAACGAAGTTTGGATAAAAGGCAGAACCGATCCGGAGAATCCGTTCGTTCCGCCAAAGGAATTTTATGGCGCTTTGCCCGCTACCAGAGAACTTCATCCTATTTTTTCCCTGTCGCCTGAAAACTGCACAGCCCAATTGGGCCGGCCCGGTGCCTAGTATGATCGCCTGCCTCATTTTAAAATGGGATTTACTCCCAGCAGCGGAAAGGAATTGCAATCAGAATATTTTATTCCGCAACAGCATGCGGTGGAAGCAATCCTTGCCGTCGCGCGGTTGGGAAACAAGATCGGTCCGCTGTTACTTATTTCCGAAATCAGAACCATCGCCGCAGATACACTGTGGATGAGTCCCTGTAGAAATCAGGAAAGCGTCGCCATTCATTTTACCTGGAAGCCTCAATGGGATGCTGTAAAAAAATTATTACCCCTGATAGAAAAAGAATTGGCCCCTTTCGGGGCCAGGCCACACTGGGGTAAATTATTCACCCTGTTACCGGCCATTTTAAAATCCAGTTATGAAAAGCTGGATGACTTCAAAAAACTCGCCGGACTCTATGATCCCAAGGGGAAATTCAGAAACGACTTTCTGAAAAGATATTTGTATTAACTTTCACTGTTCTGCTGCAGCCTGGGTGGCATGATCATTGAGTTACGTAACTTCAAACAGTCACGCAAAAATTCCACTTCAAACTTCATTTATGAAAAAAACAAGATTTCGAATTCTTATTATCCCCACGATCTTCATCGCAGTGGTTAGTTTTAATGCCTGTAAAGGAAAATCTGCCGATAAAGCAGCCACCGATACCGCGACGATGGTCGTTCCTCCGGCAGCTATGCCAGACACGGCGGCTATTCAGATCGCGAGCGACGATTCGTTAACGATGAAAATTAAAGACGCTATTAAAGATTTTCCGACCGTCAGCGCCACCAGCATCCATGGAATCATTACCCTCACGGGAGATATTTCCCGTGAAAAAGTTCCCCGTTTAATGATGGCACTCAATGCGATGCATCCGAAAAAAGTAAACAACAATCTGACAATTAAATAATAGGATTAACCATATAGAACGCAAAGTGAAACAGGGAACATATTAATACCAAAATAATTAGTAATTTAGAGCTAAAATAATTGGTATGTTTCA
>JAYWCS010000352.1:0-18152 GCA_043780315.1 Bacteroidota bacterium
CCTCCAGGGCGCCGGGCAGGTTCAGCTGAAGATGATGTAAAATAAAAAGGGTACAGATGATCATGCCCCCGAGCATACAGGTTGTTTGCAGGGTATCTGTCCACACGATGGTTTTCACTCCCCCTTCATAGGTGTACAGCAGGATCATGAGCAGTATAGTCAGGGTCGTGAGCCAGAAGGGAACATGAAAGCTGGAAAGAATGGCATCCTGTAAAATATTAACGACCAGGTAAAGACGGGCTGTAGCCCCCAACACCCGGGATAAAATAAAAAAAGAGGCGCCGGTTTTATATGCGCTGAATCCCAGTCGTTCGTTTAGGTAATTGTAAATTGAAGTGAGCTGCAGCCGGTAATACAGGGGAAGTAACACAAAGGCAATCAGAATATATCCCAGAAAATAACCCAGGGTGATCTGGAAATAGGAGAAGGAATCCCGGGCCACGGCTCCTGGCACACTCACAAACGTAACTCCGGAAAGCGAAGTTCCAATCATCCCAAAAGCTACCAGCATCCAATTGGAATTTCGGTTCCCGATAAAAAAAGATTCGTTGTCAGACCCCCTTGACGTGCGGTATGCAACCACCAGCAGCAGGATGAAATATGCGATGACAAAGGAAAATAGTAACAGGGGCGACATGGATAGATGTGAAATTAATGATTGAAAATTAGGAAATACAATATTAAAAATTCAATTTTAATGCCCTCAATAGGGAACTTCTTATGAATATTGAATCCGTGGCGGTGTTTTGTGGTTCTCACAGTGGAAATAATCCGGTATACGCTGAGCATGTAAAAGAACTTGGAAAGCTGCTGGCGATGCTGAAGGTTAAACTGGTTTATGGAGGCGGCCAGAAAGGTCTGATGGGCATACTGGCCGATTCGGTCCTTGCACATGAGGGCCAGATCATGGGAATCATTCCGGAATTACTCATGGAGTGGGAAGCACAACATAAAGGCCTGACCGAACTAGCCGTCGTGCCGGATATGCATACCCGAAAAAAAATGATATATGACCGCTGCGATGCGGTGATTGTTCTTCCCGGCGGTGTTGGAACAATGGATGAATTATTTGAGATCCTCACCTGGAACCAGCTAAAGATTCATCATAAGAAAATTTATATCCTGAATTCAGATGGATTTTATAATCATTTGCACAAGCTGATCGGTCAAATGGAGAAAGAGGGTTTTGTTCAGGATGAATCGGTAAAGACGATTTTATTCTGCAGCACACCCATTGAACTCTTCAATAAAATAAGCTGATCAGAAACCGAAGTTATACCCGAATCCGTATACCGCTCGGTGGTAATAGGGTGAATAGAAATTCTGAATAACATCGTACATAATGCTGATCATAATGGCACCATTGCGACCGGTGGGAATCGCTGCCCCACCACCCAATAGAAAGGATGGAACAAACTGATTAATTTTTACGGATGGATGATCCTGTCCCCCTCCAGCGATTTTCTGACTGGCCCACATGTAGTTTAATTCAGGCCGGGCCTGTAAAAATAGCTGGGGAATCGGATAGAATCTTCCAAAAACATTCATACCAACATAGGTTTGTCTGGAGCTTAAATAGCCATCATTGTACCCATAATAATTATAATTCAATCCGACACCGGCGGCGAACATCTCAGAAAATCGATAGCCAACCTGCGGCGAGACATTCACGATGGTATAGGTGCCAAACGACCCGCCCAGATTTCCGCCAAAAAATAATTTCGATTTGTCAAATCCGGTACTTTCTGTTTGCTGTGCCTGTGTGCATTGTACAATGACCATCACAAGTAAAAGCACACTGAAAAACTTCTTCATAAACAGGACTCGTTTAGGCGTGATCAATTTTTAAACGTGGGACATAACGACTGGTGCACATCGCCGTTATATTCAGAATAATAACCCGGTCGAACGACCGCAAATTCCCATGCCCCATTTCCATTGTTATATTGTTTTAATGGAGAGGTAGTTACATCGTAGGTAAACATGATACGGATATTTTTATAAACAAAACCAACCAACGGAATAACGGCATCGCCCGCCCGATAATACAATCCGCCAATCAACTGCTGATCACCGTCACCCGATAAATTGTACGCGAGATTAAATCCACCAACCAGTTCATGCGCCCCGGCCTGCTGTGTATAATAGGCCATCGGATTAAAGATCACCATTTCACTCGTCTTAAAACTGCCGTTCAGGAAACCGATATATCGTGGCTGGATCATACTATTATATCCTGCAATATCTGAATTAAAAAAAGATTCCCTTGCTCTGTTGATATGCTGAACCGAGAATCCTGCATTGACATATGTCTTTTTATCGGGGAAATACGCATAGTTCATGCCCACCTGCATATCGAAATAATTGATATTGGGCTGATTAATAAATACCGAAGTGGGTGCATTGGTGGCAAAAAATTTTCCATCGAACTGATCGGGAAATTTCAGGTTTGCGCTATTAATCCGTTTATTTACCCAGCCTGTATTAAAACCGATCGACAGTAAACTTGAATAGCCCAGCATTTGGTGATAGGCCACGGCTGCATATACTTCCGTGGTACTCAAACTGCCGGAGCCGGCCACATCCCGTAGGATGGATCCTCCAAGTCCGAGCCACCCGGACTGGATTTTACTGCGAAAAACCTGCGCATCGCCCCAAATACCCATGGTCTTATACGGTTGGGCCATTACCGTTGACCACTGATTCCTGTAATTTGCCCCAATCCGGTAATCCGCATCCGGAATGAAACCTGTATTGGCGGGATTGGTGGTTAACGGCGAATTGAACCATTGGGAAAAATGCAGATCCTGACCCGCTAAAGTCAGGCTAATGGAAATCTGAAAAAGGAGTAACAGTAAAATGGAACGTATTCGCATCATCAGTACCGAATTTCTAAAAAAGCATTGTAAAGATACATTTTACCTTATTAACGTGATATCTCCCGTCTTGGTTGTTTTCGTTCCATCCTCAAAAACCGCATCCAGTGTGTAAGTATAAACACCTAGGGGCTGTTGTGTCCCCTTAAACGTGCCATCCCAGCCCTGACCGGGCGAATTGGATTGAAAAACGACCTGTCCAAACCGGTTGTAGATCTTCCAGTTCATACTGATGATACCAAATCCGCGTACATTGATTACGCTGTTTTGCCCGAAACGACCGGGGGTAAACGCATTGGGCACGTCCAGGAGCGGATTGATCAGCGACTGAATATTCTGGCACGACGTGTCTGCACACCCATATTGTGTGTAAGCCACCAGGCAGGTCTCGAATACGCCGGTCACCTGAAATTGATGCTGCACGGTGTCGGCGTTTTGTTTGTTCGTAGAGTCATTGTCGCCGAAATACCAGGTGTAATACTTTGCATTCAATGAATTATTCTGAAAGGTAGTCGGCTTATTGTATTCCGACGGATTGGGGCTATAGGTAAAAAGAGACGTTGGGTTTCCATGTACCTGGATGGTTCTGCTGGTCGAATCCCGGATATTACAGGTGCCGCTATCGATCACCAACAGGGTTATGGTATAGGTGCCTGTGTCCGCATATAAATGGGTTGGGTTCGACTGGTTAGACGTTTGTTGATCTCCGAAATCCCAGAAAAACTGCTGACCCGCCAGCGAGGTATTATTGAAATACGCAAAATAGGGAGCGCACCCATTCGCTACTTCGAACTGTGCTTTTACAATAGGAGAAACACGGAGGGTATCTGTAAGGCTATCCGGAAAATTACAATAACTCGTGTCCAGCAGGATCAACCGCACCATATAGGTGCCGGAGGCTGTAAAATGATGGGTGACACTATTGAAACCAGCATCCTGGTGACCATCCCCAAAATCCCAGGAAAAAGTAAGTGGGTTGAAAGGCTTGTTGGGCGGGGCAATGGAGGTATTGTCAAACCGGTAATTCAGTGAATCGCACGGTGGTAGTTTAGTGGAAGTAAAATCCAGAATCGCGCGGTCGGTCCGCACCCGGATATTCAGGTAGGCGGTATCTGTAACATTGCAGGAGTTGGAATCAATAGCAATCAGCCGTACATGAAAAGTTCCGGTGCTGGTGTAAGTGTGCGCCACCTGATAACCTGTAATCGTGGTATCGGGTGTCTGGTCTCCAAAATTCCAGATATATGTTTTAGCGTTGTGCGCGGTTTCTGTAAAAAGAACGTCCAGCGGCACACAACCGGAACTGTCGTACCGGCCGTTGATGAGCGAACGCGGATCTGCCGAAACCCCTGCAAAATTAAATGCAATTTTTACGGCCGCGAGATTACAACCCTGCCCCCCGGTTCCATTTCTGGGTGACCATACGCCGGGTGAAGTAGGGAAGGGGGACAAGCTGTGGTCGCCACAGTTGGCGCAGATGGCCTGATAAATAATTCCATTCCGGTCGTACCGGCTCGTTCCGCCATCTACATGTTCGCTCACACTGTTGGGTCCGTCGTTTTGACCGAAATACGTTGCGTAAAGCAATGCAGATGCATTCTTTTGAATTACGATGAAATAAAAATCCCGGTTGTCGGTGATTTTTTTAATGGCATTTGCCGATACGGGCATACCGCCTGTTCCGGCTAAGCCGTACGGATCCGACCCCGCAAATATCCAGCCGCCCCATCCGGTAACATACACGTTCTCACAGCGGTCGACCAGAAAAGCGACCGGTGAGATATTGGGATTCGATGCGGCTTTTCCAAACGTAGTGCAATAAACATAAGAAGAGAGATCAGCTTGCAGTTTGCCGACAAATTGTTTAGCTCCGACATTAATGAAAGCCACGTTGGCCGTGGTTATCCAGGTTCCCGTGGTGGATCCCATCACATAAGGGAAACCGAATTTATCAAATTCAATTCCATAGATCGCGTCGAAACCGGAGGTACCCAGAAAGGTTGTTTTTCGGATTGTACTGCCATCATTACTGACGATCGATATAAATCCGTCGGATACGCCGCCTCCATTGGTGGGTTGTATCACGCCGTTTTTATTTCCAATGAGGTCCTTACTGGAAGTAGCGCCCGCCACGTAGATGTCGCCGTTGGTCGGACTGATTTTCAGTACAAAACAGGCGTCTTCACCCGTTCCCCCGAGAAAACTGGAAAAGATCAGCTTCTTACAATCCGGCGTCAGCTTGAGCAACACCCCATCCTGCTTTCCGCCGGCAAAAGTACCCTGAAAAACACCTGGTGTAACCGGGAAATCGATGGATCGCGTATTGGAGGCAACGTAGATATTGTTTGCGCCGTCCAGAATCACTTCACTGCGTGAGTCGTCTCCATAGTTTTTTATCAGGGAGGTTGCTTCTTCTTTGGCACCACCTTCAGCATTCAGCTGATCTACTACGTTTGCGGCGTCATATTTCGATCCACCGATCCGAATAGAACCGATCAGTCCGGTTCCGGTTGCATTGAGTTTAAGAACGAACATGTCACAAAAACCGCCTTTGCCGGCAGAATCGAGAAAAGGGAAATCAGATGAATATGTTCTCCCCATCACCACGAGGTTTCCCTGCGCATCGGAATACATACTGTGCGGGCATTCGACACTGGACCCGCCAATATAGGTGGCATACACGCGTGAACGCCCGTTACTGCTGAACTTCATGATGCCGACATCATAGGTGCCCAGATTAAAATGAGTTTGAAAGGCGCCCGTGGAAACCGGGAACCCATCACCAAAAACAATTCCTCCTGAAAAGAAAGTACCATCGGGACCCGGCGTGGCGGTAAACCCCCAGTTGGTCTCTTTACTTCCGGTGAAGGTGGAAAATACCAGCGTGGGATCGATCACCAAAACGCGGGTATTATTATAGTGTTTGATATCAAATCGCAGAATCCGGTCATTGCCTACCTTATACCTGACCGGAATCTCATCGCGGCCATGGTCGCCTGCCTGGTAGGAGTATGGTTCCATTTCATTCACCTCGCCCACAGACGTTTTCACTAATAAGCGGTTACGCTTCACTGTGAGTCCGTCCACTCCGTCGTACTGCAGGGCAATGTTTCCCGGATCGGCGCCGGGATGTACGATGAGGTCATACTTGAGTTTTCCATTGTCGGTATAATAGCGCAGATCAATACCCGGGTAAATATTTTTGTAGGTCACGCCCTGAAATATACGGCAGCGCCTCGCCCATTTGGTTGAATCGTTTCCGATGAAATAATTATTGTATGTATCCAGGGGTTTGTCCGGAACTATTTCTGTTGCATCATTCATATTCAGAAAACGAACGGAATAGGCATGGGAATGCAAAGTGGTAGGTCTGCCGGAAAAAATTCTTTTTCCATTGGTTTTGCCGGTAGAATCTACCTGGCGTGCGCCGGCATGCGATCCGGTCATATCTTCCAGTTCCTGCGGATTATGCAGTAATACCTTAAATCCTTTCTTCTGTAGAAATAAACTTCCATTGCCGATATCTGCCTTCAATATAACCTGTGGGTCCCACTGGCCTTTATTCTCTATGAATTCCAGGTTAGGTGATTCGGTTTGCGCGCATACATGCAAAAGCAGCATTGAAAAAACAAAAATCGAGAAAAGACGCTTTTTAAACAAACTATTTTTTTTATAATATACAAAATCGCTCATGGAAGGATCAGATAATTATGTTAAAAATATTCCATCCTTTTAAGGTCATCTCTTTTCTTAGCGTATGAGGGTAATATCTCCTTTACGACGTGTTTTGGTTCCGTCAAAAAAACTTGCGTCAAGGGTATAGGTATAAACTTCCATCGGTTGCGCGACGCCTTTACTCCATCATTTTCACTGCCACCGATAATCCTGGATCCGATCAGTACTGTGCCGGTTGCATTCAGCTTCACCAGTATAATATCATAATTTCCTTTCAGTACATCTTTGCTCCCGTTACTATTATAGCTGGGGAAATCGGGTGAACTCGTTCGGCCTGCGATCACCAGGTTTCCAGCTCCATCAGCAAATAAACTATGGGGCTGCTCATTGCCCTTTCCACCCAGGTACGTTGCATACAGTCGATTTACTCCGTTGCTGCTAAATTTAAAAATTGAAATATCGTATTCATATGTGCCATCGTCAATGCTGTTTCCACCATTAAAAGTAGACTGAAAAGCACCGGTACTCGCCGGAAATCCGTTCCCTGCATCATTGGTATTGAGTACAATACTTCCGGAATAAAAATTACCGCTCGCATCGTAGGTGGCAGTATAGCCCCAGTTGTCGGAATGCGAGCCGGTAAAACTCGAAAAGACCAGCGTGGGATCGATGATGATCGTCGCGGATTTTGAATAATTTGAAATATGGAATCGAACCGAATGATCCGGTTCTTCGTGGTATACACATTCCAGATCTTTGTTGACTTCATTCGCATCATTTGAAAACTGATAGGTATGCGGTATCAATTCTTTCACATCCCCAACACTGGTGTGCACGGTAATTTGCCCGCTTTTGACCATCAGTTTATCTGCTCCCCTGTATAACATCCGTATATCATCGGGATTGCCACCGGGATGAATAATCAAATCGTATTTCAGGTGATCGTTTTCGGTATGATAGCGTAAATCAATATTTGGATATATATTTTTATAAATAACTGCCTGATAAATTTTGCAGCGGGAGGCCCACTTCGACGGATCATTGCCAATGAAATAATTATTATAACTATCCAGTGCTTTATCACCCTGAATTTCGACCTGTTCAGAACTGTTCAGAAATTCTACCTGATAAAAATGCGCGTGCATTACCTGGCCCGGACTAATCCCGTTGATGTCGTCACTGTTTCTACCGGCAGCAGATTTCGGGGCACTCATCGAAGTGAGGGCAGGATTTTTTGAAATGACCGGTTGACCAACATGAGCCGGCGGATTGCCATGAAGTATTTCCCTCAACGCTTTCATATCGGCGGGACTTTGTAACAGAATGGAAAAACCAGGTTGCTGCAAATACAAAGTAGCGTCGGGCAGACTGGCCTTATATTTTATCTGACTATTCCACTGACCTTTATTTTCAACAAACTCCAGGCTGCCAACCGCAGTTTGTGCATGCAGGACGGATAGAAAAGTTGATTTTAAAATAAAAAAAAAGAATAGCCTGCGTATCACTGGAACGAATTTGTACAAACGAATTTAAGAAATACGACTCCAGGGTGTTTTCCCTTTCTCCTGCCGCAACTGATGTCGTAAAGCGGCATGAACCGGTAATTCAAGCTCCGGATCAGTCTCCAGCAAACGACTGGCTGCTTCTATTGCCTGTTGCAGAATATCCCGATCCCGTACGATATCTCCCAGTTTAAAATCCAACAGCCCGCTTTGCCGTGTACCGGCGATATCTCCCGGTCCCCGAAGCTCCATATCTTTTTCTGCAATCCTGAAACCGTCGGTTGTTTCACACATAATCTTGATCCGTTCTCTTGCATCGGCGCCCAGCTTGTTGCCTGTTAACAAGATGCAATAACTCTGATCCGGCCCCCGGCCCACGCGGCCTCGCAGCTGATGAAGCTGTGACAGCCCAAATTTTTCGGCGCTTTCGATTACCATCACGGTGGCATTGGAAACATGCACCCCCACTTCAATGACGGTGGTAGCCACCATAATCTGGGTTTCACCCGAAACAAACCTTTTCATATTCGTTTCCCGTATCAATTGTTTTTGTTTGCCATGCACCATACTGATGTAATAAGGCGGCTCCGGAAAATAGGCCTTTACATTTTCATACCCCTTCATGAGATTTTCGTAGTCGAGTTTTTCGGACTCCTCGATCAGTGGGAAAATGATATAAATTTGTCTGCCTTTTTTTATCTCGGCCTTAATGAAATCCATCACGCTCGGCCGGTTATATTCATAACGCTGTACGGTTCTGACGGGTTGCCTTCCCGGCGGCAACTCATCAATTACACTATAGTCCAGATCATTATATGCCGCCATGGCCAATGTTCGGGGTATGGGGGTGGCGGTCATCACCAGAACATGGGGTGGGATCAGGGCTTTTTTCCAGATACGCGCCCGCTGTGCCACCCCGAAACGGTGCTGTTCGTCTATGATGGCAAGACCCAGATTTTTAAATATCACCCCGTCTTCGAAAATAGCATGGGTGCCGATCAGGATATGCAGGGTGCCGTCGGCCAGGGAGGCAAACAGCTTTTTTCGTGCAGCCGTTTTGACCGATCCCGTGAGCAGGGCAACCCGAACCGGCAGGTCTTTTAGCAGTTCTTTAAAATTATTGAGATGCTGGTTGCTTAAAATTTCTGTCGGTGCGATCAGACAACTTTGAAAGCCATTATCTGCCGCCAGCAGGATGGACAGCAGGGCCACCATCGTTTTGCCGCTGCCCACATCTCCCTGTAAAAGCCGGTTCATCTGTTTTCCGCCAGCCGTATCCTGCCGGATTTCTTTGATGACTCTCTTTTGGGCTCCCGTGAGTTCGAACGGTAAGCTATTGGAATAAAAATCATTAAACAGCGAACCGACACGGGAAAAAAGAACGCCTTTCGCGTTTTTTTGGCGCTGCGTTTTGACCAATCCGGTTCTGACCTGACTGAGTAAAAACTCTTCAAATTTGAGGCGGTTTAAGGCCTGCTGATAGAGTGAAATGGAAGCCGGGAAATGGACGTTTTGAACCGCCTGGAAATGGGAAATCAGCCCATATTTCCGGCAGATATCAGCCGGTAAAAACTCCGGCAGATCTTTTTCCCTCAATTGCGAAAGGAGTTGCTGGGTGAGTTTCGCTATTTGCCGGCCGCCCAATGAGCGTGACTTTAATTTTTCCGTGCTCGGATAGATTGGCTGCAGAGAGAGTGAATCCGTTCTCAGCTCATCAAATCCTTCCAGTTCAGGGTGTGTGAGCTGTGCTTCCCCATTAAAAAATCCTACCCGCCCATAGGCGCGATAACGAAATCCCGGATTGAGGTTTTTTTCCATCCAGGAAATACCCTGAAACCAGATCAGTTGCAGGGATCCGGTCGCATCTTTGATGCTGGTAACCAGTCTTTTTGCTCTCCCTTCACCCAAAATTTGCAATGAACCCAGATAGCCGGCGACCAGAACAAATTCTGTATTCACCGAAATATCCGCAATTGGGGAAACCAGCGATTTATCTATGTGCCGGTAGGGGTAAAGCTCCAGCAAATCCTGAAAAGTATCGATATTCAATTCTTTACGTAACAGGATGGCGCGCTGTGGACCAACACCCTTCAGGTACTCGATCGGGCTTGCTAATATCTCCGGGGAAGTCCTGTTCATGAAGTAAAAACAAATTTAGATGAAATCCGGCTTGCAACATCTTGCACAGCTTGCACAAAAGAGATTATGGTTGTATCTTGTCCGGAGCATTCCCTAAATGAAGTATTACCTTAAACTCCTCAGGCCCAAGGATTGGGCAAAGAATCTTTTTTTAATCGTTCCCTCCTTTTTTGCAGGTCAGTTTTTTGTCCCTTCCCGTATACCGCATATCGTGGAAGGCTTCATTGCATTCTGTTGTTTTGCCAGTAGTATCTACATTATCAATGACTACCGGGATATCGAAGATGATAAAAACCATCCGGTCAAATCGAAAAGGCCCCTGGCTTCCGGTAAAGTGAAAAAACCAGCGGCTATTTTGCTTTGTATTCTGTTGTTAATTCTGGGAGGCATTTTAGGTTATCTGGCAGATATAAATTTTCAGTTCCTGTTTATCCTCGGACTGTATTTTTTCCTCAATCTGTTTTATTCTTTTGGTTTAAAAAATATCGCTATCCTGGATATCCTGATTTTAAGCGCTGGTTTTGTTCTGCGGGTTAAAGGCGGCGCGGTGATCTCCAAGGTAGATACTTCCGAATGGCTCATTATTATGACTTTCCTGCTTTCCTTATTTATGGCCATCGCCAAAAGAAGGGACGATCTTCTGCTGAAAAGTGAGACGGGAAAAGATATGAGAAAATCCATGCAGGGTTATAATCTTGATTTTTTAAATACCATGCTCGGTTTATCCAGCGCGATTATTATCGTTGCTTATATTAATTATACGGTTTCGCCGACGACCATTCTGCGGCTCGGTACTTATCGCCTTTATTATTCAGCCCTTTTTGTGATTGCCGGCCTGATGCGGTACCTTCAAATTACTTTTGTTTTGAAAAAATCCGGTTCTCCCACAGAGATTCTTTACAAAGACTTCTTCATACAGATCACGCTTGCCTTATGGGTTATTAGTATTTATGTGATTTTATATTTACGTGATGTAACTATTTTTAATAAATGAAGAACAAGATCGCCAACTGGGGTAACTACCCGGTTATAGAAGCCAACGAAGAATCATTTAGTTTCCCCGGACAATTGCAGAGCCTGCTCGACCGGGGAGAATCTTTTATTCCAAGGGGAAACGGGCGTTGTTATGGGGATGCTTCGCTGGCAAGTACCACGATTTCGACATTGAAATTCGATAAAATACTTTTTTTTGATGCCGAAACAGGCATATTCGAATGTCAGAGTGGCCTCACGCTCGATCAGATTCTGGAAGTGATTGTGCCGAAGGGTTGGTTTCTGCCGGTTACGCCGGGTACCAAATTTATTACGGTAGGTGGCGCCGTGGCCAGCGATGTGCATGGTAAAAATCATCACCTGGATGGTTCTTTCTCTAACCATATCATTGAAATGGATATTGTACTGGCTTCCAAGGAAACACTTACCTGTTCATCAACGCTGAACACCGATCTGTTTGAAGCAACCTGCGGCGGGATGGGACTTACCGGCATTATCAGCTGCGTAAAATTTCAACTGAAGAAAATCGAGACTTCTTTTATACGCCAAAAGCAGATAAAGGCTGGTAATCTGGAAGAACTGATCCGGCTCTTTGATGAATATTATCATTATACGTATTCGGTTGCCTGGATCGATTGTTTAAAAAAAGGGTCGAATTTCGGAAGAAGTATTCTCATGCTGGGAGAACATGCTGAAAAAAAAGATCTGAATGAGAAACAGTTGAAAGATCCCTTGCAGCTTCCCAAAAATAAACAGATTAATTTCCCGTTCAATCTCCCTTCCTGGGTGCTGAATTCTTTTACTGTAAAAGCTTTTAATTTTCTCTTTTATTCAAAGAATTTAAAAAAAGAGATCAACAATGTTATCGGCTATGAACCCTTTTTCTATCCACTCGATGCGATCCTCCACTGGAACCGGGGATATGGTAAAAACGGGTTCGTTCAATACCAGTTTGTATTGCCGCTGGAAGCGAAAAACGGATTAATTGAAATTCTGGAACGAATCAGTAATAAAGGACTGGGCTCTTTTCTGGCCGTGCTCAAAGTTTTCGGTAAACAGGAAAGTATTATTGCATTCCCCAAAGAAGGATATACCCTGGCACTCGACTTTCCCGTCAGACCAGGATTACTCGAATTTTTGGATGAGCTCGATCAGGTGGTGCTCAGGTACGGCGGCCGGTTGTATATGTCCAAAGATGCGCGGATGAAACCCGAAGTGCTCCAAAGCGGATATCCGGAACTCGATAAGTTCAAAGAGATTGTCCGGAAATATGACCCGGATGGTAAGATTCATTCAATCCAATCTGACAGGTTATTTTTAACTAAGAACTAATCCAAATATGCCTACTGTACTTATCCTCGGTGCCACTTCAGATATCGCTGTGGCTATTGCAAAAAAGTATGCTTCAAACAAATTTGATGTTTTACTGGCGGCCAGAAAACCGGAACAACTCAAACCCCTGGAATCGGATATCATTATCAGGTACGGTGTAAACTGCCATTCGCTTTTATTTGACGCACTGAAATACGATTCCCACGCTTCATTTTTTAATTCAATTCAAACCAAGCCAGATGTGACGATCTGTGTATTTGGAATATTAGATGATGAAGAACTGGCCTTCGATGACTGGCGTATTGCCGAACGGATGATTAACACGAATTATACCGGTGCCGTTTCTATTTTAAATATTATTGCGAAATATTATATCAGTCAGAAAAAAGGAACAATCATTGGTATCAGTTCGGTTGCAGGCGATCGCGGAAGGGCTAGTAAACTCATTTACGCGAGTGCAAAAGCAGCCTTTACCACTTATCTCGCCGGCCTGCGGAATAAATGTTTCAAAGAGAACGTCCATGTAATGACCGTTCAACCTGGATTCGTTTACACCAAAATGACAGAGAACCAGCCCCTTCCCAAAGCTATTACGTCTACCCCCGTGGAAGTTGCCGATATTATTTACAGGGCTTACCTCAAAAAAAAGAATATTATTTATGTCAAGTGGTTCTGGAGATATATCATGACTATTATTCAAGTCATTCCAGAGTTTCAATTTAAAAAAATGAAACTGTGAGGAGGGGGAAAATCGCTTTTTTTGATTTTGATGGAACCATTACAACTAAAGATACACTGCTTGAAATCATCCGGTATCAAAAAGGTCAGTGGGCCCTGTATGCCGGCTTCATTTTATATCTACCCTGGCTTTTAGCTTTTAAATTAAAATTTATTCCCAACGACGGGGCAAAACAAAAGATCCTGACCCATTTTTTTGGCGGAATGCCGGACGCTGAGTTTCAAAAAAACTGTGATGCTTTTGCAGATGAAAAAATCCCGGCGCTGATCAGACCCGGTGTGATGGAAGAATTCAATAAATTACGTGCTGCGGGTTTTGATATCGTGATTGTATCTGCCTCTGCCGGTAACTGGCTTCGTAAATGGTGTGATAAAAATGCGGTCACACTAATCGCTACCCGGCTGGAGGTGAAAGCGGGTTTGATTACGGGCCGTATCGAAGGAAAAAATTGCCACGGGTTGGAAAAGGTCGTCCGTATCAAAGCATTTTGGAATCTGGCCGACTACGAAGAAATTTATGCTTATGGGGATTCTACCGGGGATAAACCCATGTTAGCGCTTGCAACCCAATCTTTTTACAAGCCGTTCAGATTGACATGAATATCATTTACTTTTTGGGTCATATCATCAGTTGGACGGTTTTTGTTTACCTCGCTGCAAACACCGGTTACCTTTTTTTTATAGCCGTTTGTGGCAGACTGATTCCGGGAAAAAAATTTATTTCAAATCCCGAAAAATATCAGATCGCTGTTCTGATACCCTGTTATAAAGAGGATCTGATTATCCTGGATACTGCCAGAGAGGCGAAGGCACATAATTATCCCGAACTCCGGTTCTCCGTTACCGTTATAGCCGATAAATTAAAACCTGAAACAGTCCTAAAGTTAAGACAGATACCGGTCGTTGTGCTGGAAGTTGATGTGAACATGAAGTCACGTTCACTGCATGCTGCATTAGAAACGAACAAGGTTTCGGATGCCGACATGGTGATGATTCTGGATGCCGATAACATTATGGCAGCCGGTTGTCTTGAAAAAGTGAACGCTGCCTTTCATGCCGGATACCAGGCTGTACAGTGTCATCGGACAGCGAAGAATAAAAATACGGCAGTAGCAAACCTGGACGCAATCAGCGAGGAAATCAATATAAATCTGTTTCGGCGGGGACCCGCAGTGGCCGGACTATCAGCAGCACCCATCGGATCGGGAATGGCTTTTAAAACGAGCCTGATCCGGGAAATTTTTTCGACCGCTGAAATTCTGGAAAATCCCGGAGAAGACCGCGAGATTGATATGCAGTTGATGCGGCGCAAAATTAAAATGGAATTTATTGATGATGCGCTCGTCTATGATGAAAAGGTGGCGAGCGCGGCAGTTTTTGAAAAACAACGAGTGCGCTGGCTGGAAGCACAGGTTAATCATCTCCGACGTTTCTCGCATGAAGACATGCAAGATGCGCCTAAAACATGGCTTTATTACAACAAGTTTTTTCAGAATTTACTACTTCCCCGCGTTCTGACCCTGCTTGTTTTTTGTATCATTCTCTTTATTGTTGGACTTCAATGGCTGCTCCATTGGCCGCTGCTCGCACCTTCCCCTCCGGTTTGGTTTGTAATGATTGGTATCTATTTTCTCACCCTGTTCATTTCGATACCCGCTTCATTTTACAGTTTACAAACCTTGCGGGCACTGAGTACGGTACCCATTCTGATGCTTTCGATGGTCAAAGCAGTGCTGCAAATGAAAAGAAACCGGAAGGAGTTCATTCACACGCCGAAGTCATTTACGACAGAAGATAAAAATTAGGAAGGAGGCAGCTACTCGAATAATCAATTGATAACGGACCGGCTGTTATGCCGGAGGTTGTAAACAACTGCTTTCAAAAACCATTTCAATTGCTGAAACTGGCGGTCTTTAATATAGGTGAATATGGCTTTGGGGAAAGTGAAAAATATAAAAAAAAGAGTGAAGACAAAGAGCTGAAACGGACGGCTGTTCCGGCGCATATATAGGATACGGTTTCTAGTATGGTAGTAGGCTTTCATCGGATTTTCTTTTCCGACCGACATCGATTCTTTGTGGTAGATGGTAGCCTCTGCGGCATACCAGATCACGAAATGTGCTTTTTGGATCCGGGCAGACCAGTCCCATTCTTCATAATAAAGAAAAAATTTCTCCGGAAATATGCCGGTTTTTTCGATCACGGATCTTTTCACCATCATCGCACAACCATGTGCACCATGGGTCGGTCCTGAAATATTGTATTGTCCATTATCGGGTTGCAGATCACCAATGGTTTCCGTTCGGCCGGTGAGTGGATTCATTGGCTGAAAACCGGCATATTGAATGATATCGGGATTAGAGAAATATCTAATTTTTGGGCAGGTAACGCCAATGTGCTGCTGAACATAAAAAGGGTCTAGAAGCAACCCAATCAGATCCGGAGTAAGTTCGGTATCATTATTAACGATGAAAATATACTCCCCTTTCGCCTGCCGTATACCCCAGTTGTTACCACCAGCGAAACCCAGATTTTTATCACTTAGCAAGAGCCGGGTATTGGGATAATCGCCCGGATTAAACACAGTGGCCGGGTTAACCAGGGAGGCCATATCGCAGACCAGTATTTCGAAATTATGGTAAAGGAGGTTTTTGCTCGATTCCAGGAACTGCCTGGTGACTACTGCCTGATTATAATTCAGGGTAATAATAGTAACCAATGGCTCCTTTTCCCCGGGAAATGAATGCATGTCCGGAAGATAATTCGTAATGTGGATTCCTTAAAACTTAAACGCTGGATTTCTGAATCAATGCGGAAGGTGTATTGGCCATGATCCATAAATCGTACATAAAATTGTACTTATTGGCATAGTCAATGTCCAGATTGATTCGTTCTTCCACCGACATGTCCTGCTGACCTCTTTTCTTGATCTGCCAGAGGCCTGTAATGCCTGCCGGAGCCAGGAAACGTTGTGCACACTGGTCAGTGGTCAGCGTTGCAGCTTCGTACAAAGGCAAGGGGCGGTTTCCAACCAGTGACATGTCGCCCAGCAATACATTGAGAAGCTGTGGCAACTCGTCCAGACTGGCATTTCTCAGAAAGGCACCTACTTTAGTGATTCGTGGATCGTTGCTGATTTTGAAAAAGGAAGGACCCTCAGCGGCCGTACCGTTATCATTATATTGATTCAGGTGAGAAAGTTCGCTCATGCGCTTATCGGCACCCACAAACATGGTTCTAAATTTATAAAAATCAAAAATCCGATATCCTCGCCCGGCTCTTTTGGATATATAGAATATCGATCCTTTCGATTCGATCCGAATCGCTAACGCGATGAGAATAAAAAGCGGACTTAAAAACAAGAGGGCAGTAGAAGAAACCAAAATATCGAAACTGCGTTTCAATACACTATGAATATTAGCGGAAGGAATCAGTGCTTCTTCTTCTTTGAGACTGCTTTTCATTTCCTGCGCCTTCGATTTCACTTTATTCAGGAAGCGAACTTTACTAACCAGGGAAGTTTGTTCAGCAGCGTCAATCTGCATGATATCATCTGCCAGCATATGCTTTTTATAAAGACCCATTTCAATATCACAAAGATTGGTGGAATCTATAATGAAAGGAATGGTAGAAAAAGTAGAATGACTTTTCAGGAAGTGAACCAGGTTTTTTATAGCGGCTAAATCAAAACTTGACTCGCAGAAAATAACTTCCGGAATAATATTTTTTTCCTGTTCGATGGAACGTTTTAATTCCATCCGGGCATTGTCTATATTGTCCGAAGCGTAACCTCTTTTGAACAATTTAACCAACTTCTCAATATTTGCCGGATTTTTACCGATGTAGTAAAAACCGCTCGTAATTATTGATGGGGCTGTTGTAAGTTCCTTGGTACGGATGCTAAAACGTACAAAAGATTTTTCCTTGTAAGAGGTTTTGGGTAAAAATGTAAAGTCCATAGTTAGGTTCATGTTTAATTTTCGGGAATACGGCAGCAATCAATTAAACTGCTTTCATTGGGTAGTAGGTATCGAACGATTTATTCTCAATCAGCTGTTGCACGGCATTCACAAGATCTACCGGGTTAAAAGGCTTCAGAAAATAATTTTGAACATGATAGGCGGCACAATTTTGTTCTGTCTCCTCTTTGCTCAACCCACTCAAAACCATTACCGGAATATTTTGATAAATTCCACTCGACGCCAGTTGTTGAATCAATTCCCAGTTTTCGAGATCTGGCAATTGCGGATCTGCAATAATCAGATGTGGAAAGTTTCTTTTTGATAACCAATGCATTGCCGAACAACCGTCTGGCACCGTAATTACCTGGTAAGATCTTCCAAGAACTGTTTGCAACAAAAATCGGATCGCTTTACTGTCGTCTACTGCTAAAATTTGCTTTTTCATGGGCAGAAGTCATTAATTTATTCAGACTCTGTTCCTCAGTAGGTTGGAATTGACAGTATGTGGCTAAACATGAGGTATTGATATCAAGGATTCATCTTTGATATGGCATTAGCAATTCGTATTAGAAAGAAAATATCTGCAACCGGGGGGATTTCAAGGATAGCTAAAATTTAGCCTGGGTAGTTGGGATTGTCGGTTTCAGAGGTATTGAATCGGAACTTTAGGAATTCTACTATAAAAGTAAGTGTTTTTCTCTAAGATCCAAATTTTACGGAAAATTTTTTCGGCGGCCTCATATTAACATTTTATGAAGCCGGCTCTTCCGGCGCCTGAGCATGACGGGCAGATTTTTCCCAGACTGCGCTCTGTTTTTTCCGGATAAACCGGTAAAAGCCCAGAAATACGGATAGATTCATAAACATAAAGTAATAGGGAACATACAATGCTTTGATTCGGATATTACGACTGGCGAATGCCCAACCCGTCCAGG
>JAYWCS010000353.1:0-13434 GCA_043780315.1 Bacteroidota bacterium
CTCCCGCCAACTGAGATTATTATACCAGTTATGATTAGTTATGTCGTAGGCATTTTTCAAATACGAACTATCAATATCGGCATTTCTGATCCCAAGATCGTTATAGCTAAACGTCGTGTAATATTTGATCATACCCCCGCTTTTTGTCTTAATCCTGAAATTCGCGTCGCCGTTATGAAATGTCGGCAGTCTGAAATAATCCGGTTTCTGACGCACCAGTCCGAAGTATACACCCACGTTTACATAACTATAACTCATTCCCCAGGAATATTTTTTATTCTTCCCGAGCTGCTGCGTCCCCACACCCACGATGATCGGTGAAATGGATGCATCTATTTCTGACTTTTCCGGGAGATCGATGGATTCCAACAACAACACAGAAGAAAGCGCTTCTCCATATAAAGCCGAGTACCCGCCGGTACTGAAAACGGTTCCCTTAAAAAGAAAGGGAGAAAATCTTCCGCGGGTGGAGATATCGGGAACACTGGTGTAATACGGATTGTTCACAAGGCTGCCATCAATGAATTGTTTGGTTTCCTGACTGGTTCCGCCCCGAACAAAAAGTCCTTCCTGTTCACCTACTTGCTGAGCGCCCGGAAGGGTTTTGAGTGCGGCCGTAATATCTGCATTGGAACCCGCGGTGGTGGCGATGTCCAGCGAACTCATCACGGATCCTCTTTTAGAATCACCCGCAGAAAATGACCCGGCTGTAATGGTCACGGCCTGCATCTCATTGGGTTCTTCTTTTAACTGCAGATCCAGCTGAATGGAAACATCCGCAATCTGAACGGTTACTTCCGTGGGCTTATAACCAACCGAACTCACTTTAAGTATTTGTGTGCCGGTATCGGAACAAGCGAATCGATAATTACCCAGCGAGTCCGAAGTGGCGCCGTCAAAACTATTTTTAACAGAGATACTGACGCCTGGCACGGGCCGTCCCTTAGCATCTTTTACTTTACCGGAAATAATCGTTTGGGAAAAAGCAGCGCTACCTAAAAAAAGAGCCATTGCGAGCAGGTAAATACTTTTTTTCTGGCTGAATTTTATGCAGGAATAAAAATACAAAAACATACAGTCAATTTAATTTCCGGTTGATAAGAAATCAAATATAAAGTAGTTTACAATATAAATCAAATAATAAAAAAAGGCCAGACTTAGACAAGTCCGGCCGTTGTTGATCGTACCCTTTAAAACTAAAACTTCAAATTTCTTTTATATAATATTTTAATCCGCTTTCTTATTAGTATAGCCGTTCGCGGCGATCAGATTTACCGGAATTGTATTCCCGTTCTCAGCGACCAGATTAACCGGTAGTGGATTGGAGGGCACATCGAATGCGAGTGATTTAAACAACAGCGCATACATGCGTTTGGTCTTTGCACTGCCGGCCGTTCCGGTTTCAGCTCCCAGGCGCACCACCAGACTATTCGACCCGGTATAAAAATTACTCACCATCGCATCTTCCGCATTAAACTGCAGGCCCGGATAATCCGTGGTCGGACCGTCGAATCGTTTTCCTTTTAACATCGGATCCATTTCAGACCCAGTTACGGAAGAAGCAAAAATACCCGTCTGCCGTTCCAGTGTAAACGATTGAACTTTATAATAGGATTGATACTCATGCAGCTGATTTCCGTCGCCATCAATATCCAAACCCGAAACAAAGAACTGTTTCACGGCGAGAGGGACCTGATGATTCACATGTTTTACAAATGAAATCCTGAACTCCATCCACCACGAACAATGAGCCGGTGCATGTCCATCAGCATAAGTTACCAGGGGTTGCCAGGCATCCTCATAACCCTGACCGGCGGCGGCGTTTTCTTCCGGTCCGGCGATATCGGGATCCGATAATTGCACTTCGCCGCTGCTCCGCCCCTGAATTTGCACCAGGGCATCAATACCCCAACCCACATTCGCGAAAATATAAACCGCACCATCCTGACCCGCTTCACTGCATCCTTTGCCGGTCTTCAACAGCGGGTGATTGAAAACGAGTTCAGGAATCAATGACTGTCCCTGCAAGGCAACTGAAATACATAATATAATAAGAACTGAAGTGATTCTCTTGATAATGTGACTCCTCGTCAGAAAAAACGCATGCCCGTAACCCCGTATCATAACTTGTTTTAACGTCTGGATTATATTGATAACCCATAGTTATTGGAACTGCGCTATTCTTCGGAAGGATTGGAACTGCTTTGAAAAAAAGAATGTTGAAGGAAAATTGGAAATGGGGCGTTATTCAGGAGATTGGCATGTCTTACTTGCTGAACAAAGATTGCAAGCGTTTCCGAATAATGCAAGCGTTTTGAAAAAAATAAAAATAATAAACCGGCAATACAGTCTCTGTTAAAGGATATACAAAAAAAATCTCCGGCTTTTTCGGCCGGAGATCCTTTGCTATCACGGTTTTTCTTATTTGTACTGTGGAATCAGCTCGTTCGCCAGCTGAACTGTTTTGCGGATGGATTCATCAGAAAGATTTCCTTTCTTGAATTCTGCCAGTACGTCCGGCAGTTTATTATCCATCTCCATGAGGAAATGTTCTTCGAATGCCTTTACCTTTTTCACGGCGACATTACGAAGCAATCCTTGTGTACCGAGGTAAATAATGGCCACCTGTTTTTCAACAGATACTGGTGCGTATTGTGGTTGTTTCAATATTTCAACATTGCGTGCACCCTTATCCAAAACGAGTTTGGTGGTTGCATCCAGGTCCCCGCCGAATTTGGAAAACGCTTCCATTTCCCGGTAGAGCGCCTGATCGAGTTTCAGGGTACCGGCCACTTTCTTCATTGATTTGATCTGAGCATTACCACCTACACGACTAACCGAAATACCTACGTTAATCGCCGGCCGGATACCTGCATTAAACAAGTTGCCTTCCAGGAATATCTGTCCGTCGGTAATGGAAATCACATTCGTAGGGATGTATGCAGAGACGTCACCCGCCTGTGTTTCAATGATCGGCAGAGCGGTGAGTGAACCACCCCCTTTAACTTTGTGCTTCAGAGATTCCGGAAGATCATTCATATTTTTTGCAACACCATCATCCTGAATAATTTTAGCCGCACGCTCGAGTAAACGACTATGCAGATAAAATACATCGCCCGGATAAGCTTCCCGTCCCGGCGGACGACGAAGTAATAACGACACTTCGCGGTAGGCAACGGCCTGCTTGGACAAATCATCATAAATGATCAATGCCGGGCGACCTGTATCACGAAAATATTCTCCGATGGCTGCTCCTGCAAAGGGTGCGTAGAACTGCAGCGGCGCCGGATCAGAAGCAGAAGCGGCAACGATTACCGTATACTCCATCGCACCATTTTCCTGCAGGGTTTGCATGATGCCGGCAATGGTAGATGCCTTCTGTCCGATGGCCACATATATACAATAAACCGGCTTGCCGGATTTGTAAAATTCTTTCTGATTAATGATCGTGTCAATGGCGATGGCCGTCTTGCCTGTCTGCCGGTCACCAATGATCAGCTCACGCTGTCCGCGTCCAATCGGAATCATCGCGTCAATGGCCTTGATCCCTGTTTGCAACGGCTCTTTTACCGGCTCGCGAAAAATAACACCGGGCGCCTTACGCTCCAGCGGCATTTCATAGCTGTCGCCCGTCAGCGGACCCTTTCCATCGATCGGCTGGCCCAGCGTATTCACCACGCGTCCCAGCATACTTTCATACACTTTGATCGAGGCGATTTTACCAGTGCGACGAACTTTCGCACCTTCTTTAATTTCTCCCGAATCTCCCATCAGTACCACACCCACATTGTCTTCTTCCAGGTTCAATGCAATCGCGCGGGTACCGTTTTCAAATTCAACCAGTTCGCCGCTGCTTACATTGTTCAAACCATAAACACGGGCAATCCCATCTCCTACCTGAAGTACGGTGCCCACTTCTTCCATATCAGCCGCAATATTGAAATTGCCGAGCTGTTGGCGAAGGATCGCTGAAATTTCGTCTGGTTTAATATCTGCCATATGATCTTTTTAGAATGAATGAGGATCCCTAGCGAATCCGGTATATGAAATCGTTATTTGAAAATTGTTTCTTAATGCTGGCCAGATCATAGGAAATACTCGCGTCCACCCGTTTGCCATCGGCTTCCAGAATAAAACCGCCAATAATCTTTTCTTCTACGATTGTTTTCAGCTCCACTTCTTTCATGCGGCCGTCCTGCTTGAGCTGACGGATAATCGCATTCTTCAATTCTTCACTCACGGCAACTGCGGTGGTGAGCGTTACCGAATGAATTCCCTTATACGCCTTGTACTGCTCAATAAATGCCTGCACGATATCGGGAAGAAAAGTCTCTCTTCCTTTCGTGATCAGCAGGCGGTAAAAAGAGGCCGTAATCCGGCCAATTTTTTCACCTGTCAGCGCATCCAGCACTTTTAGTTTTTTATCGCCCGGAATCACCGGACTCTTCATCACCGCGACAAACTCCGAACTATTACGCATCAGGCTGCTCATATACTGCATATCGCCGTATACCGATTCGAGCTGATCCTGTTCAAGCGAAAGATCGATGATCGCTTTGGCATAACGTCCGGCTAAACGCGGATTGACCATAATTTGAGAATTTCGGAATTAATTAAGTTTTACTTCTGCCGCCAGCTGCCGGATATAATTCTCCTGCTCTGATTTATTTTCGAGCTGACGACGAAGAATCTTTTCAGAAACTTCAATCACCAGCGTGCCGATCTGGTTTTTCACTTCGGTGATCGCTGCGTTCTTCTGCACTTCAATAACCGATCTGGCATCGGTAATAATTTTACCGGCTTCCAGCTTCGCCTGCTCTTTGGCTTCCAGAATAATTTTATCCTTGGTATCCCGGGCTTCCTTCAGCATCAACGCTCTTTCTTCGCGGGCCTGCACCAGCAACGCTTCGTTTTCACTTTTCAATTGCGCCATTTCGGCTTTCACGCGTTCAGCAATAGCCAGTGAATCGGTGATACTGTCTTCTCTTTCTCTTAACCCTTTCGTAATGGCAGGCCAGGCAAACTTACCCAGTATGTAAAATACGATGAGAAAGGCCAGCAGGGTCCAAACCAATAATCCAAATTCGGGGAGCAGTAATTTCATGACCTGTATATGTTTTGAATGCTTTTAAAATGAACATTCGGAGATTTAAAATTAACCGCATCCTTTGCCCTTTGCGTTGGATGCAGTTATTCGCTTTGCAATGATTATAATACCATCGCCAAAAAGCCTACAATGATTGCAAACAGCGCGGCACCTTCTACAAGGGCAGCTGTCAAAATCATATTGGCCCTGATGTCGTTGGATGCTTCCGGTTGACGGGCAATCGCTTCTACAGCGCCTTTACCAATCTGACCGATACCAATACCTGCTCCAACAGCAGCAAGACCAGCGCCTACTGCACCCCCTGCGTTCGCAAGCGGTGAGCTGAGCATAATCGTTAATAAATCCATAATCGTGGCTTTATATTAAATGAAAAAAAACGTTTTAAGCGAGCATTGTATCGTGATCATGGTCATGATCTTTATCATGCAGTTTCCCTTCGATCGCCTGACCAATAAACACCGCTGTCAGCATCGTAAATATAAAGGCCTGTAAGAATGCCACCAGCACTTCAATCAGATAAATAAAAATGGTAAAGGCGATGGAGAACGGTGCCGTGCCCCAACCGGCATACCGGTTCATATTTCCGAATATAAATATCAGGGAAATCAAACAGATGATAATGATATGACCCGCCACCATATTGGCAAACAACCGGATGATGAGGGCAAAGGGCTTGATGAACACACTGATAAATTCAACCGGAACCAATATGAATTTTACACCCAGCGGGACACCCGGCGGATTGAAAATATGACCCCAGTAATGTTTATCTGTGCTAAACAGGATCACAATAAACGAAACAACCCCCAGCACCACCGTAAAGGCAATATTGCCCGTCACATTCGCCGAGCCCGGAAGCAATCCGAAAATGTTATTAATTAAAATGAAGAAAAAGATTGTTAAGAGGAAGGGAAGATATTTTTGATAATATTTCCCCAGATTGGGTTTTGCCACTTCGTCCCGGACAAAAGTGATCACCGGCTCCAGTAAACTCTGAGAACCTTTCGGAGCTGAAATAACCCCCTGCCCGTTTTTATACTTTTTGGCAATGGACAGCATGATCCATGTAAAGAAGATCAGGGCAATCAGCATCTGCACCACATTGCGGGTGAGCGAAACATCATACAGTTGCACGGATGTATCCATTTCGCCGCTCGCATTCAGGGCTACGATATCCTGTGCATTGTATTTATTGGGATCCAGTTTTAATTCGGCAATTTTCTCATCGGTCAGCAACATATAGTCCTCGTAATTCTCTTCCCCATGATGAAAACGGGATGACATGAACGTTATCCAACCCCTTTGTTTTGAATATAAAATGACGGGTAACGGAATAGAAACCGGATGCTTTTCGCCGTTGTCACTCACCAGGTCAAAGAGATGAAAATCATGATTATTCAACACGTGGCCAAATATCACTTCCCTGGCATTAAAGCCCTTTTTCGGCCCGGGGGCAGCGCCGGCTTCCTGCGCCATCGCGGGGTTGAAAAATACCATCAAAAAAACGCTGAAACCCGCTACCAATAAAGACTTGACCCATCCTAAGACCATGCGGTATCTATTTTTGCCGCAAAGATAGGGGTCGTGGGGGTATTTTCATGCCTTTTTATACTGAAAATCGGATTGGATTCGATTTTTTACGATGCGGGAAAGGCGTTTCCAACCCGCTCGTATTGCATCTGATATAATTTGAAATAATACCCTTCCTGCTCCATCAATTGCTCGTGGGTACCGATTTCACGGATTTCACCCTTGTCCAGCACCATAATCTGACTGGCCTGGCGGATGGTACTCAGCCGGTGTGCAATCACGATCGACGTACGACCCGCAATCAGTTTGCCAATGGCTTCCTGGATCAGTCTTTCGGATTCGGTATCAACCGAGGAGGTGGCCTCATCCAGAATCAGAATCGACGGATCGAATAACAGCGCCCGGATAAAGGAAAGGAGCTGGCGCTGGCCCAGCGAGAGGGTATTGCCCCGCTCCATGACGTCGTAATCATAACCGCCGGGTAGCCGCATGATAAATTCATGCACCCCAATCAGTTTGGCAGCTTGTACTACCCGTTCCATCAGAATATCTTTATTCCGAAGGGTAATATTGTCCAGTATGGAGCCTGAAAAGAGGAACACATCCTGCAACACCACCCCGATCGACGACCTCAGCGCATCGAGCCGGAAACTTTCAATGGGATGATCATCCACCAGGATGCGGCCTTTTTGTATCGCATACAACCGGTTCAGGATGCTGATGATCGACGTTTTGCCGGAACCCGTATGACCGACGATGGCCAGGGTCTGACCCGGCTCAATCAAAAAAGAAATATTTTTCAAAACATACCGTTCGTCGGTATAGGCAAAATACACCTGATCGAATTGTACTTTTCCCTGCAGTCTGGCCGGCGCATAATCCCCCTTCGTTTTCACCAGGTCGTCGTTATCCAGCACTTTAAATACCCGTTCGCTGGCCACCATCCCCATCTGGAGCGTATTGAATTTATCGGCAATCAGCCGCAGTGGCCGGAATAATAAATTGAGGTATAAAAAGAAGGCAATAATTTCTCCGGTTAGAGAAGCCGCTTGTTTTTCGGGCAGATGCAAAACCAGACTGGCGCCCCACCAGACCAGCAGTCCGGTAGAAAACGCCAGCACGATTTCCACGATGGGAAAAAATACCGAATAGGCAAAGATTGCCTTGATGTTTGCGTTCCGGTGTTCCGAATTTATTTTACGGAAATGCTGATACTCTCTCTCTTCTGCTGCAAATGCCTGGACCACCTGCACGCCGGTAATATGTTCCTGCACAAAGGCGTTCAGCGCCGCCACCGCGTTGCGAACGCGGATAAACGATTTATTAACCGTTTCCTTGAAGAAATAAGTGGCCACCAGCAGAATGGGAAACGGAATCAGGCACACCAGCGTAAGCTGCCAGTTGGACAGCAACATGAACAACAGGATAGAAATAATTGAGAGAAGGTCCGAGACGATCGGAATCAACCCTTCAGAAAAAATATCATTGATGGCTTCGATATCGTTGATGGTACGGGTAGTTAATGTACCGATCGGCGTTTTATCATATTGAGAAAGATTCAATGAAAGAATTCGCTTGTAAACCGCTACCCGCAGGTCTTTCACCACTGTTTGCCCGAGCCAGGCCGTGATAAAGGAAAAATAAAAACGCATCACCGTTTCCAACAGCAAAATCCCAATCTGCAGGATGGTTACATAAATAATCATCTGAATCATCCGGTCGCGGATCGAAAGATCGGCCGTTATTCCGCCGCGGATATAGTGATTAACGGTATACTGTATGAGGAATGGACGCAGGGGGGAAATGATTGCCAGCGCAATAGATAAGCTAATGGATGCGTAAAACCATTTCTTATACGGTGAAGCATATTGCATCACCCTGCGCAGCTGTGTAAAATCAAAAATCTTTTTCTTTTGTACCGGTTCAGACATCACCCAAAGTTGAGAAGATTTATTTAATCTTCTTCCCCCATCGCATTTCGGTAGGCTTTAATAAAAATGACACCGAGGTTTTTATAAGGCGGTATATAGTCATCAAAGCGTTCCCGCGCAATGGGATCTTTTTTAAATTTCTCTGTAAGTCCTTTCCATATCGGCAGCCAGTCGATATTATTTCCTTCCAGCAGACTGGCATTAATAGCCTGCAGGATAGGCTCATTCACCGATTTGGTTCCCACCTGCTTGGAAGATATAATATGTGCATCACTGCTGATGCTGAGTACTTCATTCAGATTATTGTACCCACCGCAGGATCCCAGAATCACAATTTTTGCAGAGGGCTGTATTTGCTGGAGGCTGTATCGAACATGATAACTATGTCCGCGGTGTATGTAAATCGTGGGTTTGAGTTTGTTGTCGAACAGATAATCATCGAGGTGATGCTGTGCCTTATCATCGGGATCATCTTCGCCATATAAGGGTCTGTTGGCAAAAATCCATACAGGCTTGCCTTTCACCGATTGAATCATCACCCATTCCTTGGTTGGATTCAGTGTTATTTTCCATTCCGGCTTACGCAGAAATAAACGCAGAAAATCTTCATAGGAATGTTGTCCGTCCTTATCCTCATCTCCATAAAAAAACACCTGCTGTATTACCCGTCCGCTGTCATCTTTCAGTGAATCATAGTTGACACTGTATACCGGCGGAATACCGAGCATGGCAGACAGATCCACCGCATGCGTGGTGTCGGCCGACTCAAAAAGGGCGTCCATCAGATGATAAATGACGGTACCCCTTTTATCATTATTCAACAGATTTCTTTTATAGTTCCATTTCACTTCATTCAATACAAAAGAGGCCAGTGGAGGGTTCTTGTCGAATATACTGCTGTAGGAGTCGGCCACATCCACCGCATCTTCCTCATTGGCCCGTTCCAGACCGATGATGAAAGCCTTCATGATAGTCGCCGCATTGTCTTTGTCCATGGTCGCCAGAAAATGGTCGAGCTTATTATATGCGGCGGCCATCTTGATAAACTTTCTGAAATAATCTCCGTGCATCTCCATGATCAGACTATCTCCCCGGGGCACGGACATCCGCTGAAATATTCGGTCATACACGCCCAGATAACTGGAGGTGTAAATTTCATCTTCACTCAGCACCACCAGATAATAGAGTTCTGCGGGCGTAAGCGGATCAAGTATTTTAAAACGGATGTTTGCCGGCTTGTCATGCAGGGCATTAATCTCGCGCACGAATACATCTTTTCCTTTAGCCTGCAACATACTCGTGAGCGCTTCCATTTCCAATGCCGTATCCAACATGGGGGGTAACATCCGGTTGGCATAATCCAGCCGCGTTTGCACAAGCAAGCGGTAATACATCAGATTATCGTCTTTAACTTTATTGATCTCTGCAATGGTAATCCGGTGGTTGATTAAGTTATCAAGAAAGGGAAGGTAGAGCTGCCCGCTTTTACTGGAAGCAATTTTTGCAACCATGGTAATCAGGGAATCATTGCTTTTGCGGATACGCGTGGCGAGGGCGGAATTTCCCGAAGCATAATCATACAGTTTGCGGATATTTTTTTTACCCCCGATGATAATCAGGCTGTCTGCAAAGGGAAGATCCGGACTGGCGCTGAGAATCGTAAATATTTCATCGGGATGTAATTCGCAGTATTTACG
This sequence comes from Bacteroidota bacterium, assembly GCA_043780315.1. GTDB lineage: Bacteria > Bacteroidota > Bacteroidia > Chitinophagales > Chitinophagaceae > Puia. The sequence goes on from JAYWCS010000353.1 coordinate 10,266, forward strand.
GGTGAGCCATGTACGGGCCGCTTTCACGCCCTTATTTTCTACCGGCAGTAAAAAACATTCTACCAGAATTTTGCCAATGCCATAAATATTCTCCGCAATAACCGGTTCGATCGATAAACTCTGGCGGTCCAGGTCCATGGCCTTATTGAAAGCATCAAAAAGTGCCGGGGCCATCGATGGCGGAAAATCTTTTTTCCTGAAATTATTATTGTAGCCTTTCAGCATGTTTTCGAGCGAACGGAGATTCTTGATTTTCATTTGCCCGCTGAGCGTGGAGTCTAATTCAATACTCTCCTGCAGCAAATCGACCTGCCGGATCATCACATCGGCTACCTGCAGATTCACGTTTTCATCTTTAGATACCTGGATGATCTCGTCAGCCTTGCCATCGAGCGCCAAAAGGCGTTTTTGTTCTTTATCGATATTATCGTGCCAGAGCTTACGTTCCTGCTGAATCTTGTAAGGGGTGTGGACGACCTGCGCGGTGCCGGAGAGGGCAATGACAAGCGATAACGGAAAAAAAAGAAATCGGAAAAATTGCTTCATAAATAAGGCTGCTGCATCAAATTAAGCAAAAATACAGCCATTTCCGGGATGCACAAGGATCACAAATCAAAGGTTTACAAGCAGATAAACAGAAATTCAGTATTATAAAATTGTAAACTCGCCCCCCTTTCACCCTGGCCACGCTATATTTCGATTAGTTTTGCGTAAACTAATAGTTAATGGATGCCAAGGGCAAGAAAATTCTAATCGCAGATGATGAGCCAGACATCCTGGAAGTACTTCAATACAATCTCGTTCGGGAGGGTTATGAAGTAACAACAGCTAAAGACGGGGAGGATGCATTGATCAAGGCGAAAGCCACCCATCCCGACCTGATCATACTCGATATTATGATGCCGAAGAAAAGCGGCGTGGAAGTTTGCGAGATCCTGCGTACCCAGCCGATCTTCCACGATACCCTGATCCTGATGCTCACGGCATTAAACGACGAAGGTTTTCATATTAAAGGTCTCGAAAGCGGCGCCGACGATTACGTTAATAAACCGGTGAGTCCGCGGGTTATCGTTAGCCGTGTCGGTGCCCTACTGCGCCGTTCCAATAAAGAATCCGGCGAGAAAACCCTGAAAAGAGGTAACCTCACGGTGGATCCCACCAAATTTGAAGTATTGGTCGACGACCGTCAGGTAACACTTGCCAAAAAGGAATTTGAACTTTTATATCTGCTGGCGTCCCGGCCGGGAAGAGTATTTTTGAGGAACGAAATCTTGAACCAGGTATGGGGTAATGATGTTATTGTAGGAGATCGCACCATTGACGTGCATATTCGAAAAATCCGCCAGAAACTCGGATTGAATTGCATCACCACCGTTAAAGGGGTCGGTTATAAGTTCGTGAACTAAATGCTCAACACCCAGAATCTTACACCGAAACAATTGTCGGCTTTCACGGCCATTGTACTTGCTTCGTCCGTAGCCATTGGAATTTATCTCATCACGGCTAACTGGAAATACGGCGTCGTCTCCCTGCTCATGGTGTTTGCCGGGTCCTTTGCCCTCATTCAGTTTACTTTGGAGAAATTCATTTACCGGAAAATAAAACTGATTTATAAATTCATTCATCAAACCAAGGCCACGCGGAAAGAGGAAGTTTATTTCAAGTATATTCTTCCGCAGAAAAGTATCGATGAGGTGCGCGAAGACGTGGAAAGATGGGGTAACCGGCAAACGGAAGAAATTGAATTGCTACGAAAAAATGAGGCTTTTAGAAAAGAGTTTCTGCAAAATCTTTCGCACGAATTTAAGACACCCATCTTCGCTATTCAGGGTTATATCGATACGCTACTGAATGGTGCGATGGATGATTTAAAAGTTCGAAAACGCTTCCTTGAAAATACCGAACGAAATGTGGAACGGCTCGTCAACCTGGTGAATGATCTGGACGAAATTTCGAAACTCGAAAGGGGCGAGCAATTATTGCTCAAACAGAATTTTACGATTCAGGATTTGATCCGCGAAGTATTTGAATCCCTTTCGATTAATATGCAGGATAAAAATATACGCACGCTGATCAAGAAGAGCTGCGAATATCCGATTATGGTTTTTGCTGATATGGAAAAGATCCGGATGGTATTATTGAATCTGGTCGAGAATGCTTCGAAATATGGTAAAATGAATGGTAGTATCATAGCCAGCGTGTATATCACGGATGGAAAACATGTGCTGGTGGAAATTACTGACGACGGGATTGGAATCGAAGAAGAACATCTCCACAGGATATTCGAAAGATTCTACCGCACCGATTCTGCCCGTAGCCGGGATAAAGGAGGGACCGGCCTCGGACTCGCCATTTGTAAACATATTATTGAAGCGCACGGGCAAGCCATTCACGTTCGCAGTACCCCCGATGTAGGAACCTCGATCGGTTTCACTCTGGAATCAAGAAAGGATTGAATACAGGCGATCTTCTGCCAGTCCGAATGATAGCGTCATCCCGGCACCGCCTGTAGCATTCAACATATAAACGCCCGGTTCCGGAGAGAAAAAAAGATCCGCCGCACCATTTTTCATTTTTGCGTATACACCGTTCCAGCTTTCGATAAAGCGCGCATTTTTCAGATCGGCAAACGTCCAGAGATAGTCCAGAATCCGTTGATTAATTTCCTGCCGGTCGAAAGGATCGGTTGCAAATCCGTATTCATGCGAATCCCCGATGGTGAGCTCACCCGGTTCGTTTTGCGATACCATCACATGAATGCCCTGTTGGATGTATTCGGGTTTCTCTTCTTCGAATCGTTTTTTTAGTTTTTCCCAGGAAGGCGCTTGTTTGAAACTACTGTAGTGCACCAGCGACAGGCCTCCGCAGAGTGCCGCTCCGATCCGGTTATTTTTATCCTCCTGTACAAACCGCATCATTTGCAGTTTACATTTTGTGAGCGGATACTTTGCAAACTCCTGCGGATACAAGGTTTCAAAGTCCGACCCGCTGCAGATCACAATCAGGTCGGCCGATATTTTTTTTTCTTCAACCAATATTTGTCCGGTTGAAACATGCGTAATTGCCGTTCCCCAATGAAATCGGATCCCATATTTCTCTGAAAGATATTTTGGCAAAAGGGCGATTGCCTTTCGGGGATCCACTATTAAATCATCGGCACAAAACAAAC
>JAYWCS010000354.1:0-3800 GCA_043780315.1 Bacteroidota bacterium
AAATTACGACGGAAAAGGCGTCTATCTGGCAGATAATGAAGTAATTTATTTCTGGTTAAAACATTAACTTTCACGAACAATTTATGTGCATGCAAAGATTTCAGGGACTGATTGGTATCGTGCTCATTCTATCGCTGGCCTTTGCCTTTTCCAATAATCGTCGCCGCATTAAGATAAGGCTGGTGATCAGCGGATTGATTTTACAATTGCTGGTTGCCATCCTGATTATGAAAATTCCCCCCGTCATTCGTTTTTTTCAGTTTCTTGGCGCCGTGATGGGGAAAATAGAAGCATTCGCATTTCAGGGAGCTGCCTTTGTTTTTGAAGGAATTGCTGTACCCGCACGGGGAGGTGGTTTTATGAATTATGCCCGGGGCGGATTTGTTTTTGCTTTCAATGTAACCGCTACGATTATTCTGGTATGTGCACTGATTGCCATTCTATATCATCTGGGGATCATGCAGCGACTGGTCGGGGCGATTGCCCGGGTGATGCATTACGCGATGCGGGTGAGCGGGGCGGAAGCCCTGAGTAATGTAGCCAGTGCGTTCGTCGGACAAATAGAGGCCCAGATGATGATTGAGCCGTATCTACCGGGTATGACGAAAAGTGAATTGTTGGCGAGCATGTCGGGCAGTCTGGCCTGTATCGCCGGTGGGATTCTGATTGTCTATTCTAACATGGGGGCGCAAGCCGGAATGAACCTCGCTCCGAAACTTATCATGGCCAGTCTGATGGCGTCACCGGGCGCGCTGGTGATTTCAAAAATCGTATGGCCCGAAACGGAAATCAGCGAAACGATGGGTTCAGTAAAATTAAAAGTAACCAGTAAATACGCCAATTTACTGGATGCCATCTCCCACGGAGCCGGCGAGGGTTTTAAAATCTCGATGAATATCATTGCAATGCTGATTGGGTTTATTGCAATGATCGCTTTGATTGACTTTCTGTTATTGAAAGCAGGTCATTTATTTCATATTCCGGTCGACCTGAGCCTGAATTGGATCTTCGGAAAAGTATTTTATCCCTTTGCGTGGTCGATGGGCATTCCCGCCGAAGACATCCGGAATGCAGCTACTTTACTCGGGCAAAAACTAACGGTCAATGAATTTGTGGCGTTTAAAAGTCTGACGTCAAAAGCCGTTCCGATTGTTTCTGAAAAAGGACTGATGATCGTGAGTGTTGCCCTCTGCGGTTTTGCAAACTTCGCGAGTGTCGGTATGCAGATCGGCGGCATCGGCGCCATCGCCCCCGGCCGAAGAGCCGACCTGGCCCGGCTTGGAATGAAAGCATTATTATGCGGAACCCTTGCTTCTTATTTATCGGCGACCTTAGCGGGAATACTTATGTAAAGATTCATCTACATGAGTGCGGTAACCTGTTTGCCCGCCTGCGGAGCCAGCGCAACGCCCATGCCGCTCATACGAACGGCACAAAATACGCGTTCGTTTATTTTTTGAAGGATGGGTTTTTTTTCCTTCCCGATCCCCATGGTGCCGCTCCAGCGATGGCTGATCTGATAGGATATTCCGGGAATAATAATTTCTTTCAGAAATCTTTCCAGTTCGTCCTGAATAGGGGTGGAAGTATCGGTGGAGAAAGTTTCTTCTTCCGAAAAAAAATGATTGCGCGCTCCACCCAGCAGGACGCGGCTGCCCAAATTGCGGAAATAATAATAACCTTCTTCGTAATGAAAACTACCCTTCCATTTTAAACCCTCTATCGGTTCGGTAACGAGAATCTGACCCCTGGCCGGTAAAATGTCCAGTTCGGGTAAAAGTGTTTTTGCAAATGCGTTGGTGCAGACCAGCACCTGCTCTGCGCGTAAAGCAACCGGCAGATTGGTTTGTAATTCAACGCGGTCTGACAGACATTTTATTCCCTGCACATTTACCTGTGTTAAAATAGTTACTCCGAGCGATTGCACCAGGGCGGACAAAGCCTGTAATAGTTTACCCGAATGTAATTGCCCTTCGAGTTTGTTTTCAATCAGATGATGCGATCCGCCAAATCCGAATGTTTTGATTTTCGAATCGTTCAGCTGAAAGGTTTTTTGTTTTCCGGTAATTTTTTTAAGCAGAATATTTAATGAATCCAACTGAGTTCGCAATAAATCCACGTCCGGAAAATCAGTTGGTGAAATCAATTCGTAGCCACCCAGATTTTCATACTCTATTTGCTGCCTGTCAAATTTATTTTTTATTTTCTCGAGTCCCTTGAATCGCATTTCCACCAGATCCAGCATTTCGTTTGCTCCCATATTATTCATGTCTGCCAGTAATTCTGTAAAACTGCCAAAGCAAGCGAAACCTGCATTGCGGCTGCTGGCCCCGCTAGGGATCAGGCCTCTTTCCAAAATCATCACCGATTTTTTCGGATATTTCTTTTGTAAATAATAAGCAGACCACAGGCCGGTGAATCCGCTGCCGATGATGATGAAATCTTTCGGTGCGAAAAAACTTTCGGATTCCCAGATTGATACAGGCAGCATGCTTTAAATAATCAAAGGTGAATGACCAATTGCGAAAGCTTAATATTATAAATGGATTGCTTCCCCAAAGGCCACCTCAATCGCATCTCTCACACTTTCACTGATCGTCGGATGGGGATGAATGCTATTTAATACTTCATGATAGGTCGTTTCAAGTTTACGACCCACCACCGTTTCGATGATGATTTCCGTTACATTATATCCGATCATATGGGTACCCAGCCATTCGCCGTATTTGGCATCGAAAATCACTTTAACGAAACCTTCGGTATGACCGGCTGCGGATGCTTTCCCGGAAGCACTTAAAGGAAATTTTCCCACTTTGATTTCATATCCGGCATCGCGGGCCTGTTTTTCCGTAAATCCGACTGAAGCAATTTCAGGTGTGCAATACGTACAGCCCGGTATGTTGTTATAGTCGATCGGCTCGGGCGCGTGGGCGTATTTTTTTTCTGTGAAGGCGATATTTTCCACACAGATAATAGCTTCTTTCGAAGCCACATGCGCCAGTGCCTGTCCGGGTGCGCAATCTCCGATCGCGTAAAATCCCGGCACACTGGTATTATAAAATTTATCGACAGTTACTTTTCCTTTCTCCGTTTTAATGCCCAGTGATTCGAAACCAATCCCTTCGATATTTGCAGAAACGCCCACGGCACTTAACAGGATGTCTGCCTCCAATACGATTTCACCAGTAGCAGTTTTAACTTTGGCTTTGACGCCGGCACCGCTGATATCCACACTGGTCACTTCGCTATTCAGCAAAATATCGATGCCATATTTTTTGTATGATTTTTCCAGTTCTTTGGAAATATCCTCATCTTCCACCGGTACGATCCGCGGCAGGAATTCAACGATCGTCACTTTCGTGCCCATGCTGTAGTAGAAATACGCGAATTCCACACCGATGGCGCCACTGCCTACGATGATGATGCTCTTTGGCTGAACCGGAAGGGTCATGGCTTCGCGATAGCCGATTATTTTTTTGCCGTCCTGTTTCAGGCTCGGCAATTCCCGGCTGCGGCTGCCGGTCGCAAGAATGATATGTTTGCCTTCGACGATCTGTGTTTTGCCGTCAGCACCACTCACTTCGATCTGGCCTTTCGCTTTTAGTTTGCCAAGCCCCATCACGACGTCGATCTTATTTTTCTTCATCAGAAACTGAACCCCGCGGCTCATTTTGTCTGCCACCCCGCGGCTGCGTTTGATAACCGCCGGAAAATCGGGTGTTCCACTGGCTTCGATGCCAAAATCCTTCGCATGTCTCGCCGCCGGCGCCGGCGTGGTCGGCGGACGACATGTGGATGGG
>JAYWCS010000355.1:0-4447 GCA_043780315.1 Bacteroidota bacterium
TGCCGGCAATTTCACGGCCGTCGGATATTTCTTCGCAAAAGAATTGTCGAAGCGTTTACGCCTGACCGTTGGACTGATTAATTCCAGTTGGGGCGGTACCAATGTAGAAACATGGACGAGCCGCGGGGCCTTTGAAAATAGTCCCGAGTTTAAATCGATGATTGCTGCGAAGCCCGTCAGAGACCTGGACCTGATCGCCCGGCAAAAACAGGTCGACCTGGAAAGGCAAATTAAACTACTTCAAAAAAACATTACGGACAGTTTGCCGGAGAATGAATGGAAGAACCCCGCGTATAACGGTATCGCCTGGCCGAAAATAAGTGTGTCGGAAACATGGGAAAGCCAGTCGCTGGGCCTGGATGAACTGGATGGAATTGTATGGTACCGGAAAGAAATTACCCTGGATGCAAACACCGTATCACAGCCGTTGGTCTTATCGCTCGGAAAAATTGATGATAATGACACGACATATGTTAATGGTGTTCTGGTAGGTGCTACCAATTCTTATAACACCGACAGGATATATAATGTACCCGCCGGTGTTTTTAAAGAAGGAAGAAATCTCATTGCCGTTCGGGTGGAAGATAATAACGGCGGTGGTGGTTTTTATGGAGATTCTACCTCGATCCAACTGAAAACAGCGTCCGCTGGCATCCCGTTGGGCGATAACTGGCATTTTCGTATTGCCCAATCATCGGGTAATAGCCAGGGTACAGGCCCAAACGATTATCCCTGCCTGTTATATAATGCGATGATCCATCCTTTGATTCCTTATGCGATCCGCGGCGTATTATGGTACCAGGGAGAAAGCAATGCCGGCCGCGCTCATCAGTACCGCATCGCCTTTCCGCTCATGATTAACGATTGGCGGCAACACTGGGGACAAGGGAATTTTCCTTTTTATTTTGTACAGCTCGCCAGTTTCAATGCAGACAATGGAAACAGTGAAAGGGGCAGCAGCTGGGCCGAACTGCGCGAAGCGCAAACACGCTCCCTTCAGCAACCAAATACCGGCATGGCGGTCACCACCGATATTGGAGAATCACTGGATATTCACCCGAAGAATAAACAGGATGTCGGATGGCGTCTTGCGGCAATTGCACTGAACAATATTTATGCAATCCCGATGGTTTTTAGCGGTCCCCGGTACGACTCATTTTCCGTAGACGGAAGTAAAATTATATTGCACTTCACGCAAACCGGCAGTGGATTGATGGCCCAGGATAAATACGGATATGTCAGGGGCTTTGAAATTGCGGGACCAGACAAGCATTTTCATTTTGCCAAAGCATTTATAAGGGATCAAAACGTGATCGTATCGGCGGATGAAGTGTCCTATCCAAAGGCCGTTCGCTATGCCTGGGCCGATGATGCCGGAGAGGCTAATCTTTTTAATAAAGAAGGATTTCCCGCCGTTTCTTTCCGAACCGACCAATGGAAGGGCATTACAGAGGATAAAAAGTATGTGGTTCAGTAACCGGCGCCGCTATAGGGTCATCTCACTAATCTTGCCCGTCGTTTTATTTTTGATGATAACTTTTTGTGCACCGTAATGGGTCCTTTCTTCTTTGATCAGGTAATGATCCGCATCGTATTCCACCAGATGGCTATCCTTGGAAACGCCGTTCCGACCTCTCCAGATATCGAGTTGTACCGGTTCCCACAATTTCGTTTTGGCCGATTTATAGGCCGCATCTAAAATCGCATTCACCACATATCCATCGTAAAAGGTTTCTTTCGCCGCGACACCCTTTTCAATGGAGCGAAACATGTCGGTAAACATATGATTGTAACCCAGGTCATTAATTTCATCACCGACGGGGAACAACCAGCCCGTATTGGATTCCGCTTTTTCGGCAACATAACCGTTGCCTTTGCCGGTTGTAAACATTTCCAGTCCGGTTCTCAAAAAATTATTTATCCAGATCGTTCCCTCTGTTCCCATCACTTCATCCCGCAGATCCAGGCCACCTCGGAAGGTCCAGCTGACTTCGAATTGACCGATGGCTCCGTTTTCGTATTTAACCATTCCGATTGCATGATCTTCTGCATCAATCGGCTTCACCTGCGTATCTGCCCAACACATCACTTCCACCGGTCTAATATCTTTCCCGATAAAACTTCTCGTGATTTCAACACAATGACAGCCGAGGTCCAGAATACAACCGCCGCCGGCCTGCTCGATATCCCAGAACCAGTCGCTATGCGGACCGGGATGTGTTTCCCGCGACTTGGCCCATAATATTCTTCCAAGCGCCCCATTCTTTACACTTTCCATCGCCTTTAAAAATTTCGGAGTATAAACCAGATCTTCCAGATAACCATTGAAAATGCCGGCCGCTTCCACCGCTTCGAGCATGCGTTTGGCCTCCGTTGCATTTCTTCCCAGCGGCTTGGTGGTGATTACTGATTTCTTATGCTTACAACATAAGAGAACCGCTTTTTCGTGCAGGTTATTGGGAAGCGCGATGCAGACTACATCCACTTCCGGATGTGAAATGGCTTCTTCCATTTCCAGAGTCCAATGGGAACATCCGTAATCTGAAGCAAATTTTTTCGCAGACTCTTCGCGTCTGGAATAAACACTGATCACGCGGTCACGGCTGCGTTGACCCTGAATGGAATCTGCATAAAAACGACCAATAAATCCGGAGCCTAACATAGCAATTCTCGACATAAAATATTTTTAAAAATAAAAAATTAGTGGGAAACCGGAATTTCATTTGTGTTTCGTTTCTCCCGGAAGAATAATATAAAATAAATGACAACAGCCGCGGCGATATAAGCCGGAACGAACCAGATCTTCGTCCAGTTATGGCCCATGATCGTTTTATAATCATCTACAACAAACCCGGAGAACCAGGTGCCGATAAACATACCAAGGCCATAGGTAGCAAAAGTAAATAAACCCTGTGCCGCATTTTTTATGGCTGCACCCGCTTTTTTTTCGGTATACATATACCCCGTAACAAAAAAGAAATCATAACAAACGCCATGCAAAATAATACCCGCGTATAACATCCAGAGATTGGTATCTATATTCCCGTAGGCGAAACAAACATACCGTAAAATCCAGGCGATCATCCCCATAAGTAACATATTCTTCACCCCGATGCGGTTAAAAAGAAAAGGGATCGCAAGAATAAAAACGCCTTCGGAAATCTGTCCCAGAATCATTTTAGATGCAGCACCCTGCATGCCGATCTCATTGAGAAACGCATTGGCAAATCCATAGTAAAAAGAAAGTGGTATACAAACCAAAATCGCCGCGATAAAAAATACCAGATAAGATTTGCTTTTGAATAAAATAAAGGCATCGGTTCCCAGCACTTTTGCGGCCGACGTATGACTGGCAGCGGCTTTCGGCGGCGTATGGGGCAGAAAAAAACTGATTACACCGAGCAGCGCGGAGGCACCGGCTGCGAGATAAAAAGTGTTCACCAGCTCTCCGGTTTTTTCCCATTGCATTTTACCAATCAGCAAACCGGCGGCAATCCACCCGAGCGTACCAAAAACGCGGATCCATGGAAATTGTTTTCCGGGATCTGACATCTGGTTGAAGGCAATGCTGTTCGACAAAGCAATCGTTGGCATATAAAGCAGGGAATATAACAGGATGATCCAGTAGAAGGGCCCATTTATATGAACGGTTGTTGCCAGATAGAGAAGTACCGCACCCAGTAGGTGTAATACGCCCATGATGCGCTGAGCCGCGAAAAAACGATCTGCGATGAGTCCGACAATAAAAGGAGAAATCATGGTTGCAATCGCTAATGCGCTATAGGCCGCCCCGATCTGAATCCCGGTTGCGAAAGCTGTTGAACCCGCCTGATCATGTACATGTCCGCCCATATAAGTACTCATGGTCACGTACCAGGCACCCCAGATAAAATATTCCACAAACATCATGAGGCTTAACAAGAAGGAAGCAGTTGACTTCATGTAATTCATTTAAGCGGGAGACGCTTCCCAAGCCGAAAAGTTACAAATGAAAAGACGCAATGTAAAAAATTCTTCAATTATCTTGCAGCTCATGCGCGTTTTATCTGATACTTACCGGCATAAGGGTCTCCGAAAACAACTGGTTGTACTCATTCGCAATAAAGGCATCACCAACGAACGCGTATTACAGGCTATTCTCGAAATACCGCGCCACTATTTTATTGATTCTGCCTTTGATCAGATTGCTTATGAAGACCGGGCCTTCCCGATTGCAGAAGGACAAACGATTTCACAACCCTATACGGTGGCGTACCAAACCCAGTTGCTCGATTTAAAACCGTATGAAAAAGTACTGGAAGTCGGTACAGGCAGTGGCTATCAGGCCTCTGTGCTCGCCACGATGGGGGCACAGGTATTTACAATTGAAAGACAAAGGCCGTTGTATGATCAAAATAAGCTATTTGTGTATCTCCGGAATTTTCCGGCCATCCGTTTTTTCTTTGGC
>JAYWCS010000356.1:0-8265 GCA_043780315.1 Bacteroidota bacterium
TCAAAAGAAGAGTATATAACTAAAATCCGGAAAATAATCAATGAGCCGGAATGGACAACGCAGGCAATTAGAAATAAACGAAAAGAATTTGCGTTGACACATACCTGGGAGAACTCCGTAGGTTCACTGGGGGATGCATTTTTTCTTCTGGAGAATAAATTTCAACCGGCTGAATAATGACTAATTTAAGAGATCAAAATAGAAAAATTTTCGAGGTAGTAACGACCATTGTCCTTCTGCTATTTTTCGTATTCATTTTTATTAAATTCCTGTATTTCTAGATATTATGGGAAACAACGTGCACCTAAATCGATTTTCATTCAGGGGAGGGTTTCGATACCATTTTTATGAAAAAAAGCTGAACACGGTTTTCGGATATGTGCTGTTGTCGGTAATCGGACTTTTAGTTACCTACGGTACGGTGGTTATAAATCCTAAAATCGGACCCGTTGTAATTATCCTGTTTAGTGTAATACTGATGCTGGTTACTATAATGCAAAATCCTTATTTTGGCTTTTATTTTCTGATTGCGCTTTCTTCTGTTACGATCGTATTGGACAGAGTTATCAATCTTCCCTTCACCACCAACATATTCATTGATATTCTGACTTATTATAATTTTCTTACGATATTTCTGAAATATGAATTAAAAAAGAATATTGATTTAAGATTTTGGTCAAATCCGATTACGCTCGGGATGTTTGTTTTGTTTGGTTTTTATATAGTGGAATTATTCAACCCGCAAATGTTCAGTCAGGTCGGCTGGTTTAGCTTTTTTAGGAAGCAGACCATTTATTTTCTTTTCTTTTATATGTGTTATTGCCTTCTGGATTCGCGGGAAAGAATTATCTTTTTTATCCGCTTCATGATTACGCTAACTACATTGTTAGCGTTGTATGCATGTAAACAGCAATGGTTTGGTTACGCCGGATTTGAATTACGGTCTATCGGAACGGGTGCTGGGCTGTCACTTTTATTTCAAGCCGGAATGTTGCGTAAATTTTCCGTTTTTTCCGATCCGGCAACTTCCGGAATTTTATTTGCCTGCATATGCATGATTAGTATTGTATTGTATATACGGTCTACAAGAAAAAAAGAGAAATGGTGCTATGCTATTGCAGCGATCATTAATTTGCTTGGTTATAGTTATTCAGGCACACGTACAGCAACACTCATGATTATTTCAGGTATTTTGTTGTACGGTGTCGCTACCCTAAATGAGCGTCGTACCATTTTGTTTTTAATTTATTCTACTGTTGTATTCACGCTACTCATAGTGATGCCTTATCAAAATGTTATTACAAACCGTATCCGGTCTACTTTTGAAGGAACAAATGATGCCTCAGCAGCGATTCGGGATTATGACCGGCATGAGGTACAGCCATATATTCAGGAACATCCGTTGGGTGGGGGCGTTTTTACATGCGGCTTTGAGGGACCGAAGTATAATCAGGGTCACTATCTTGAATTCCTGCAACCTGACAGCGGATATATGAAAACATTGGCCGAGCAAGGGGCTATCGGTCTGGCTTTACTATTAATATTTTATTTTGTCGTCATGCGGCAAGGATTTCATCATTTTTTCCGACTAAAGGATCCGGAACTACGAGATTACTATATCGGGTTGCTCGTGATGATGTTTTCCTTACTGGTAGGTCAATATTCTCAAATGGCCATTACCCAAAATCCTATTGCGCTTTTTTTTTATGCAACAATGGTTATTTTTATTAAACTGGCTGATTTCGACAAAGGGGTACAACCTGTTAAACAAACAATTCAAAATTGATCGTATGCGATATTTTTTAGTCACTCTGTTACTCCTTGTCCAATTTGCCCGGGCACAAACGCCAGCCAATAAATATCTGTACCGGCCGGATAGTGTTCGTTTGCCCGATATCCGGGAACGACTTGTTCAGCTGGCCCTACAAAATCCGGGTTACGAAATAGCAGACCATGCAGAGATCGCGGCCGGATATCAGATAAAAATAGCCAAAGCGGCTTATCTCGGACTTTTTAGCGCTCAGGGCAACGTGAATGAATTCACGATTAGTCCGCCAAAACAAAACGGTCAGAACGTGCCATTTTATTTCCCAAAATATAATTTTGGAGTGAGTGTGCCGTTTGATATTTTCACCCGTACTGCGAATACGGTAAAAATCGCGCGTGAAAATTATTATATAAGCACAGCGGCTAAAAATCAAAAATTCCGTGAAATAAAAGCCGATGTTTTAACAAAATATGAAAACTATCTGCTGGCGAAACAGTTGGTGGATTTTCAGGCTAAACTGACGCAGAATGAATATTCCACGCTGAAAAGGGCGGAAAGCGACTTTGCTGAAAATCTCATCAAGCTGGATGATGTGGAAAAAGCCCAAAAAAGCTATATCACGGAGCAGGTTAAAAGCCTTACACTGCAGAAAGACCTGAATGTGAGTAAAATCGAGATAGAAAAAGTGATCGGGGTCAAGATTGAAGAGGTGGAAAGAGGCGTTAAATAGGGGTTTTTATTAATCACGTAACTTTGGTAACTTTATTAAAAAGGGGTATATTGGTTATCTGGGAACTTATCCATAGACTATGAGGCTTTTTTACTTTTTACTCTTTATGGCAGTTTTTGCGGTAAATGGGGCACGCGCCCAGAGCCGTATTGTCGGTTTCCCGGATAATGGATCTGCATCCACGGTTCGGTTTTATCCAAATCCTGCCAGTTCATATATCACATTTGAGGACGTTCTTAAGAAATACGATAAGAGCTATTCTATTCAATTATTTAATTTCCTTGGAAAAAAGGTATTTGAATTTTCCCTTCGCGATCAGAAGAATATCGTTAACCTCACTGATTTCTTTCGCGGAATCTACATTTTCCAGCTCAAGGACGCGAATGGCAAAATCGTGGAAAGTGGGAAATTTCAGGTAAATAAGTAAAGTGGACATGTCTCAGTGTTCGCTCACTTCAACAATCAGAAATTTCAAATAATGTGTATTTTCAAGCCCCCAGGCTATCGGGTGATCCGGAGATTGAGCCTGATATGCAACCTGCCGGATCTTTTTTCCTGCGTCTTTAGCAGCCGCCCGGATGGTATCTAAAAAAACGGGAGGAGAAATCAGGTTGGTACAGGAAGAGGTGACGAGAAATCCCCCCGACCGCAGGAGTTTCATTCCCCGGAGATTGATTTCTTTGTAACCGCTGATGGCTTTGAGGATATTTTCACGGCTCTTGGTAAACGCGGGGGGATCCAGCATCACCACATCATATTTTTTATCTTCCCGGCTCCATTTTTTTAATACATCAAATGCATTGAGGGCTTCGAACCGGGTCTTATCGGATAGTCCGTTCAATCGCGCATTTTGCTGCGCAACGGCAACAGCATTTTCTGAAATGTCGATCCCTAACACAGACTTTGCCCCATAATGCGCCGCATGCACTTCGAAACTTCCGGTATAACAGAAGGCGCCTAAAACTTCGGCATCTTTGACAATATGCTCAATAGCGCGACGATTATCCTGCTGGTCCAAAAAATACCCGGTTTTTTGTCCGTTCTCCAGATCAGCTTCGAAACGCAGGCCATTTTCCTGTATAATAATTTTGGTATCAAATGGGGTTGATAAAAACCCTTTCTGCATTGGCATACCTTCCAGTTCTCTTACAGGCACATCATTTCGTTCGTAAATTTTTTCTGCCTTGAAAATCTCCTGCAGGGCCGAAACGATGGCCGGCTTCCAAACGTCGATTCCCAGGGCAAGGGTCTGCAACACAAAATGATCTCCAAATTTATCTATAATGAGCGCCGGCAGACCGTCCGCTTCCCCAAATACAAGGCGGCAGTTTGTGGTATATCCTATTTTTTTGCGATAGTGCCAGGCGTCAGTAATTCGTTGATGAATAAAGCGGGTGTCGATCACCTCATTTTCCCTGCGTGTCATTAATCGGATTGCAATCTGCGATTTTGGATTGACATATCCTTTCCCGATGAACTTTTTATCCCCGTTGAAAACGGTCACAATATCCCCGGGTTGCGCACTTTCCTCCATTTCTGCAATCTCATTGGCGAATATCCAAGGATGACCATTTTCAATACGCAGACCAATTTTTTTCTTCAGAATTACAGGAATCATGATGCAAAAGTAGTGGAGCCTTAGCAGTTAGGAGAAGACAATTTGTCTCAAATCAGCAGTTGGCAAAATAATTGACAATTGTAACTTTGCACAAATTTCCGGATTATACTTACCTAATACAGTAGTTTTTATGGAACAAAAAGGATATGACACCGCAAGTGAAAGAGAATCAACGGATGATATTAATTCCGATGATAATGTGGCCGGTACCCATCACCTGAATCAATCGCTGGAAAATGATGATCAGCTGGATAAGTTTACAACCGAATTACAGGAGCAAAAAGATAAATATCTGCGTTTGTTTGCGGAATTTGACAATTATAAGCGCCGGAGTTCAAGGGAACGGATTGAATTGAGCCAGACGGCTGGCAAAGAAATTATTGTTTCTTTACTCGATGTGCTGGATGATTGCGACCGCGCGGAGCATCAACTTTTACAGGAAAAGGAACAGCAGGACCTCAGCGGGGTCAGACTCGTTTTCAACAAACTGCGTTCCATTCTTCAAACCCGGGGATTGAAAGCCATGGAAAGTGTACATACCGAATTTGATGTTGAAAAACACGAGGCCATCAGCGAGGTGCCGTCGCCTTCTGCTGATCTGCAGGGCAAAGTGGTGGCAGAAGTAATGAAAGGCTATTATTTAAATGATAAAATTATCCGCTTCGCGAAAGTGATCGTCGGAAAATGAAAAGAATCTGAATGAAAAGGGATTATTACGAAATATTGGGTGTTACGAAATCTGCTTCAGCAGAAGAAGTAAAGAAATCCTACCGCAAAGTTGCAATGCAATTTCATCCGGACCGAAATCCGGGGGATAAATCGGCCGAAGATAAATTTAAAGAAGCCGCAGAGGCTTATGAAGTGCTCAGCAATAGCGACAAGCGCGCACAGTATGATCGTTATGGTCATACGCCTGCGAGTGCGGGTCGCGGTGGCGGCGGATACAGCGGGGGCGCAGGTATGAATATGGAAGACATTTTCAGCCAGTTTGGAGATGTATTCGGTGAAGATGTTTTCGGTAGTTTTTTTGGAGGTCGGCGGGGCGGTGGAAATGCACGTGCCCAGGGTACGCGCGGCGCCAATTTGCGGGTCAAAATCAAGCTGAGTTACGAAGAGATCGCCAAAGGAGTTACCAAGAACATTAAAGTTAAAAAGCACGTTTCCTGTGCCACCTGTCACGGAAGTGGTGCCAAAGATAAGGCCAGTGTGCAAACCTGCGGAACCTGCGGTGGAAGCGGTCAGGTAAGAAGGGTAAGTAATACTTTTCTTGGTCAGATGCAAACGGTGACCACCTGCCCGACCTGTAGCGGGGAAGGCACGACGATCACGGCAAAATGTGTTGTGTGTAAAGGGGAAGGAAGAGTTTTTGGAGAAGAGGTGGTGAATATAGATATCCCTGCCGGCGTTCAGGAGGGTATGCAATTAAGTGTTTCCGGTAAAGGAAATGCAGGCGAAAGAGGCGGCTCTCCCGGAGATCTGATTATACTGGTGGAAGAAGAAGCCCATCCTGAATTACAACGCGATGCGCTGCATGTTGCGTTTGATTTGCACATCAGTTTTACAGATGCGGTTTTTGGTATGCATGTTGAAGTGCCCACCATCGACGGTAAAGCCAAGATCCGGATACCTGCGGGTACCCAAAGCGGTAAAATATTTCGATTGAAAGGAAAGGGATTTCCGGTTGTCAATTCATATGAAAAAGGCGACCAGATCATCCATGTTAATGTATGGACGCCTCAACAGCTATCTCCCGAAGAAAAAACGATGCTGGAAAAACTGGCGGATTCACCCAATTTTCATCCCAAACCCGATAAAAACGAGAAAAGCTTTTTTGATAAAGTGAAGGAAATGTTTAGCTGAGCACGGGAGTAAAATCTTTACTTCGAAAAGTTGAATTGAAAGAGAGCTTTAAAACCGCGGACAAAGGACTTTATTCTTCGCTGAATTTTCCCTGTCCAGAAAACCGGTATAGGAAATAGAAAGTTCGAATCCTCCATGACCCTGACTAACCGTATTGAGGGTTGATATATTTACATCATAACTGATGGCCATGGCGAAGGGAAGCATCTCCAGTTTAATGACCGGAATGAATGAGTCCTGCCAGCGCAGATAGGCACCAATTCCTAATACATATTTTGGATCGTCCGTAAATTCTCCCAGCTTATAACCGTACATCACACCCGCAATTGTTTCCCTTGCATCTCCCTGCCGTGAATAATCGGCCTGCATAGTAATTTCGGATCTCTCATCAATATTAAATTTTGCTCCTCCCGAAAATACCAGTTTAGGCTGTAATTCTACCGACGCATTCTGGTAGAACGAATTCATTGGCCTGTTCAAATGATGATACGCAACACCAACAAACATACTGTGCTGATTATTCTGACCAAAGCTACTGTTGAAACTCATTCCCACGCTGCCGTCCCAATAATGAATATCCGGTGTTGCAAAAGTCTCCCCATCGGCCAGCGACGGATTAAATGCCGTACCGTCAAATTGACTATTCGTAGTTATTTTAGAACGATCAATTCTCTTTTCAACATAGCCGCCCATAAAACCGAGTGACAAATACATGGGGTGGGTACTGGAAAGCGATTTGTTGTAATTAACAACCGGCATTACCTCCGTGGTATTGAGCCCGGCACTGCCTGACTGGTCATATAATATTTGTAAGCCAAGGGTTAAAAAATCGTCGGTTTTCCCAACGGGCATTTTATATTCTCCGTTGAAAGATCCCGTGCGGTAGGCATCGGTAAAACTGTTCCACTGATCCCGGTAAACACCCTGTATCCGGTAATCACCGGTAAAAATTCCGGCAAGGGCCGGGTTTCGGAGTAATGGTGCTTCAAAGAATTGCGAAAAATGCAAATCCTGCGTATAACCGGATGTTATCCCAAGCGCTAAAAAGGCCAGGGTGAAACAAATATTTTTTATTGGGTTTTGGTTTCTCATTTTCTGTAATTTCTATCGGATCAGGGTTATATTTCCGTGGTAAGGAATCAGGGTTGCATTATCACAATAAATTTGAACCGTGTAGATATAGACATCGGGAGGAGCCGGTTTGCCATTGAAAGTTCCGTCCCATCCGCTGGCCGGATCATTGGGTGCAAAATTACTTTTTTGGAATACAACCTGTCCCCATCGATTAAAGATGGTAATGGACGGGATGGTATTTAATCCGACACCCCTTACCATAAACTGATCGTTCACGCCATCACCATTAGGAGAAAATGTATTGGGTACAAAGAAATTCGCACCATTACATATAACCTGAATCCGGATGCTGTCGGTCGTAATACAACCGCCACCGTTTACGGCAGTAGATATATAACTGGTTGTTTTGATCGGCGTCGCCAGCGGTGTCAGGCAGTTTGAACAACTTAATGTATTAGAGGGTGTCCAGTTCACGGAGACAATATCGGAAGAGCCGATTGCCAAAATCGGGTATGAACTGCCCACGTTGATTGTTGCCTGCTGCGGAAATTGGAGGGTAGGGTAATTGAATGCCGTCACATGTACGGAATCCACATCACTAAAACATTTTTTATTATCATATCCGGTGACCAGATAGGTAATCACGTTTTTCGGACCATTCCCAATCTGCGAAGCATCCGGAGTCGCAACAGGATTTGCAATGTTTGGATTATTGAGTCCCTGGGATGGGGTCCAGTTGTAAATGGCTGCGCCGCTGGCACTCAGGTTCGCACTCTGTCCGAGACAAACAGAATCCGGTCCACTCACACTCACTGTAACCGGAACGTTCACTGTTACATCAATGGTATCGTTTGCCTGACAGCCTTCCAGGCTTGCTCCGTTTACGATAAAGTAGGTGCTGGAAGTCACGTTAGTAGCCAGGGTACTCGCACAACTGTTGCAGCTTAGATTGCCAACAACCGGTGGTAACCAGGTATAGGTAATCGCCTGGCCCGTCGCGTTCAGCGGAAGATTACCACCCAGACAAATCGTTGTATCGGCCCCCGCATAGACCGTCGGAATGTCGTATATTTTTAATTCGTTGGGATGAGCGGCATCCGAGGTATCGCTGCAACCCTTTGTATTGGTTCCAATCAGCTGTATGATATAATCTCCTGCCTTGGGATAACTAACGGGTAGCGGATTCTGGAGCGTGCTGGTTTGCCCGTTTCCAAA
>JAYWCS010000357.1:0-17049 GCA_043780315.1 Bacteroidota bacterium
GTTCTGGGATTATGCCGGCGGGTTGATGACGGACTGGGGCGTTCATTTATTAGACTATGGGTTATTGGGTATGAAAGCAGGAAATCCGAAAACCATCGCGGCACTTGGCGGTGATTTTGCTTATCCGGATCTTTACCAGGAAACGCCCGACACCCTCACAACTTTATATGAATTCGATCATTTCAATCTGGTTTGGGATAGTGCGATGGGCATCGGAAATGGTTCATATGGAAGAGATCACGGCATAGCCTATATCGGAAATAATGCGACACTGGTTTTGAGCCGAGGCGGATGGGAAGTGATTGATGAGAAACAAAGTAAAATAAAAATCGAAAGGCCATTAGCGGTGCCGACCGACAACGGATTGGATAATCACTGGAAGAATTTTATTGAAGTGGTGCGCTCAAGAAAAATGGAAAATCTCCATTGTTCCATCGAAGCAGGTGCACATGTGGCAACGGTTGCCCAGTTGGGGAATATCAGTTACCGGACTGGTAAGAAATTGAGCTGGGAAAATGACCGGTTTACAGAGGAAGCCGTGAATACAGAATTTTTAATGAAGACTTATCATAACGGATATTCTCTTCCAAAGCTTTAAGTAACAGATATCTGACGGTCACTAAATTTCCGGCTGGCATAGTCTTTGTCTAGTAGAGTAAAAATTGATAGATTATGAGGAAGCATGTAATGTTTTTTGGTTTGCTATTTTTTGCATTCACATCAGTTTCGATTGCTCAGAGTTTTCCTGGATATAGAACCAGTAACTACACCGGTGTCAACGGCGTATTCTTTAATCCCGCAAATATTGCGGACAATCGTTTCAAGTTTGATATAAATATTATTGCAATTAATGGTTTTATCGGAACAGACCAGGGGGGCTTGCGTTTTAAAGACATCACTAAATCCCTGAGTGCAGATTCTTTAAGAGCTAAATTACTCAGAGGTCATGCGAGTATTAATAGTTTGGATTATGTAGATGTTTTAGGGCCCTCGGTGATGTTCAGCCTCAGTCCGAAAACTTCATTGGCCTTTACCACGAGAACACGCGTTTTCTCCAATGCAAAAGATATCAACGGAGATCTGGCCAGCGCGCTGATTGATGCGGGTAATTCCGGCATCACCACACCGGTTAATCTGAATACAGGAAATTCGATCACGCATGCGACCGGGTGGACTGAAATCGGGGGCTCCATTGCCCAGGTGTTGACCAACAAAGGCAGCCATCATTTTTTGAAAGGCGGCATTAGCTTTAAGTATCTTTTAGGAAATGCAGATTCTTACGTGAACGCAAATGGATTGCATGGTACAATCACGAACAATGCGGGCAATGCTGGTTTCACGGGTCCGGCTTCCGGATTTCTTTCGATCAATACAACATCCAATAATTTTAAGGATTATACCATAAGTGATTTTTTCAAATATAGCGGCCATGGAGTAGGGGGGGACATCGGTTTTGTTTATGAGTGGAGACCGGATATGGATTACTCCAGATATCAGAATGATTATTTCGCTAATAAATACAAAATTAAAATCGGCGTTTCGTTGCTCGATGTGGGAAATATTAAATTCAATAAGTCGAGCAATCAGGCGGCGAATTATAATATTAATATTCCGGCTGGAGATAATTTCAATCTGAATTCGCTGAGCGGCAAAGCAGTTACCGACTATATTAATATCCTCAACGCCTCTCCTTATTTTGTAAAAGGAACACCTCAAAGCAGTTCCTATAGTGTGAATCTGCCAACCACGCTGCAGGCGAATATTGATTATCTCGTGAATAAAAATCTGGGATTTAATTTTGCCGCACAGATCAATACAAATAAAACCAACAATTTTAATCTCTATTATTTTAATTCTTACAGCATTACTCCCCGCTGGGAAAATTCTTTGTTGAGTGTGGAAATTCCATTTAACTACAATGAACTAACGCATTTCAACGCGGGTCTGTCATTTCGCATCGGACCTTTATTTATTGGATCCGGAAGTGTATTGTCTGCCATCGTGCATGATTCCAAACAGGCTGATGTGCATGTCGGATTACATTTTGGAATACCGTACAAGAAAAAGATGCGCCCCGATACAGACAAAGACGGAGTATATGACGACGTAGATAAATGCCCGACGGTTCCCGGTCTGCCGAGATATCAGGGATGTCCGATTCCGGATACGGATGGAGACGGCGTGAATGATGAACAAGATTCCTGTATAACGGTTCCAGGATTGGCCCGATATCATGGTTGCCCGATTCCGGATACAGATAAAGATGGTGTGAATGATGAAGAAGATTCATGTATTAATACACCCGGACTGATTAATTTCCATGGTTGTCCCGATACCGACGGTGACGGTATTCCGGATCCGCAGGATAAATGTCCGACCGTTCCGGGTGTCGCAAAATATCAGGGATGTCCGATTCCGGATACCGATGGAGATGGTGTTAATGATGAAGACGATCTTTGTCCGACCGTTCCGGGTCCTGCTTCCAGCCGGGGCTGTCCGGTAGAGCAGGTGGTGGTTCAGATTACGGCAGACTTCAAGAACATTCTCTTCAATTTCGGAAAATCAACAATCCGTCCGGAATCAGCAGAAATTCTTGCCCGTGCAGCCAAAACGATGAGCGAGCAGATCCCGAATTCTAATTTCTATATCGACGGCTATACCGACAATGTTGGTTCGGTCGCAAAAAATAAAGCGCTGTCCAAAGCAAGAGCCATGGCCGTTGCCCGCGCGCTGATTGCCGATGGGGTTAACAAGGACCGGGTGATTGCCCGTGGATTCGGTAAGGAAAATCCGAAATGTGAGAATAATACGGAGGCTGGCAGACAGTGTAATCGCCGGGTGGAAGTCGTTATTCGAAACGTGAACCAGACAGAACAAAAGAGTAGTATTCAGGTGAAATAAGTTGGTGCTTCCTATTGCAAGGCCCTTCTCTCCCGCATAATTCGGGAGGGAGGGGCTTTGTAAATAATATAAACGGGGAGATTTAGTAAAACGGAATACATAGATTTGTACTAAATAAGTAAGATGCGACACCTTAAATATTTTTTACAAATAATTTTATGCGCAGGCGCCCTCGGCGCAGTCGGCCAAAAGGCAAAAAACATAAATCCATTACTCGTTCACTCCAATGCTCCCATTGCCTTTGATCAGGTGAATGCCGGGGTGATTGAGGATGTGGTCACGGTGATGAAGAAGAAATCGGATCTCCGGGTCAAAAAAATCGTTAAGGGTTTACATCCGGGTTCCGGCCCCGGTTCTACGCTCGCGGTCTATGATTTTATGATCTATGACCTGAACGATCTGGCACAGAAGATGGGTTTTATTTCGCAAACCTATGAATCTGCAACGGTGCGCGATGCAGCAAATGCAGCGAGCCAGTCTTTATCGGCGTATGCGACTGGTTTATTACTCAATAAATTCCTTTATAAGGCATTTAAGAAATTTGCTAATATTTCACTCCCGAATTTAAAACCGAATGAGCAAAAATTCGTGAAAGAGCAGATTCGTAATTTCGAAAATAACGGGATGAGACTCGATGATGCCGGTAGAAAAGAATTACAGGTGATCAGCGATAAGCTGACAGCGCTCGGAATACAATTTGATAATAACATTAGCGTCTCCCGTGACAGTATTATTTTTTCCGCCGCTGCATTGGCAGGTGTTCCAGATGATGTAAAAAAAGCCTGGCAAACGAGTCCGGGTATTTATCTGGTGTATATCAACACCCCCAATCTGATGGCGATTCGCAGCAATGCCGATGCCGATTCTACACGCCGGTTCATGTATTTCAAATATAGTAACCGAGCTTATCCTCAGAATATCTCCGTGCTCGACAGTATGTTGTATTATCGCAATCAGTATGCACAGAAGCTGGGCTACAAAAGTTACGCCGCCTACGCTCTGACCGATAAGATGGCAGCGAATCCGCAGATGGTCTGGAATTTTGAAACCAATCTGATTACAAAACTGACGCCATTTGAAACAAGTGATCTCGCATCAATCAGGGAAATAAAACGGGCGATGCATCCCGAACTGCCTGATACGATTTACCTCTGGGATGTAGAATATTATAAAAAGAAATTATTGGATTCGAAGTTTCAGCTGGATGCCGAAGAAGTAAAGCAATATTTCGAAATGAATCAGACCATCAGTGGCATGTTCGAAGTATATCATCGCCTGTTCGGAATAAGTATCAAAGAAACTTCGGGTGTTCCAACCTGGTATAAGAAAGTCCGGACATTTGAAATGTATCTGGAAAATAAACAAATCGGCAGTTTTTATTTCGATCTCTATCCGCGCCAGAATAAGTTTACCCATTTTGCGTGTTTTTCAATCAGCCAGGCCAATCAGACAGCAGGCGAACAGGTACTACCGGTAGCGGCATTGATTTGTAATTTTCCTGAAGCGGCTAAAAGCGACGCGACCTTTTTAGAACATGCTGATGTCGTTACGTTATTTCACGAATTTGGCCATCTGGTGCATGCACTGCTGGTGCGCTCCAGTCTGGCTTCGCAGCCGGCAACGTTAAAACCCGATTTCGTAGAAGCACCCTCCCAGTTTCTCGAAAATTTTTGCTGGCAATATGAGAGTCTGAAAATCTTCGCAAAGAATTACAAAACCGGTGCCGTGCTGCCCGAGAGTCTATTTAAAAAAATGCAGGCGACGCAACATGTGTTGAGTGCAAATTATTATATGCGGCAACTTTGGCTGGGAGAAATTGATTTTACTTTTGAAGATAAATATGACAGTATTCGCTCAATGAACCTGAACGATGTGACAAAGAATTTATATAGCATCATTCAGATTCCTTTTCAGGATGGAACGCATTCAATCACATCATTCGGACATTTAAACGGATACGCAGCAAACTATTATGGCTATCTATGGTCGCGCGTTTTTGCTCAGGATATATTTTCTGTATTCGAAAAGAAAGGCATCATGGATCCGGCAACTGGTGAGCGTTACCGCAAACAAATATTACAGGTGGCTGGCAGCATGCAGGAAATGGATCTCCTGAGAAATTTTCTGGGCAGGGAACCAAACTCCGAAGCGTTTATGAAATCACTCGGACTGTAACGTGAATCCCATAAGGTCTGTTTATTTGCCCATCGCATATTCGATTCCGCCTAAAATATGTTTCAGGTAAACCGGGTCGGCGTAAGATTCTTCGGTATGACCTAGTTCAGTATAAAAAGCACGGCCGTTAGACACCTTGTGATACCATGCCATCGGATGATTCGCGCCATTTTCGCCGCCTTTATAGGAGCTTTCCTCAATTTTTATAAGTACCGTTACATCTGGATTTAAGTCTTTGAAATTATACCATTCATCTTTTCTGACCCAAGTGTCGGGCATGCCCGCAGTGGCCGGACTATTCTTATCTACGATTATTAATTCTGCTTTCTGCTGACTGGGATGGGATTTGAAATAAGCGCCCGCCAGTTTTCCATACCAGGGCCAGTTATATTCGCAGTCGGTTGCCGCATGGATACCCATATAACCACCACCCTGTTCGATGTAATCCTGCAGGGCCGCTTCCTGTTCAGGACCGAATACTTTTCCCGTGGGACTTAAAAAAATAACAGCAGCATATTTTTTTAAATTATCCTTGGTGAACATCAGCGAATCTTCTGTTGCATCGACTGTAAAGCCATTGGCTTTTCCCAGTTTTTTAATCGCCTTAATACCCGTCGGAATGCTTTCATGACGGTAACCGTTTGTTTTAGAGAAAATCAGAACAGCTGGTTTTTGTTTTGCCGGTTGTGCGGCAAATAAAACGATGAGCAGACAGGGGAAAAAAGCAATCATTAAATTTTTTTTCTTCATAATTTTTTTTAAAGGGATTTGATGCGAATGTTTCTGAACCAGACATCATTGCCATGATCCTGCAAATCGATATGACCGAATTTGAGTTTCGCGAAACCCGGCATGATGCCGAATTTGCTGCCTTTCACCAAATCATTCCAGGAAGCATCCCAGAGCGTGGTGGTCACTGTATTGACACCATTCAGATTAAGACTGAGTTTACCATGATCAAGTATAATTTCCACATCATTCCATTCTCCCACCGCGTGTACCGGTTCACTCGAGGAAGCAATTAAATCATACAAATCACCTGCACGGTGTTTATGAATTTTTCCATCCGGATGACCGTCATTGTCAAGCACCTGCATTTCAGGACCCGTTCTAAATGGAGCGTTATAAATGGGTTGTTCCTGTACCAGAAACATGATTCCACTGTTTCCGTTTTTAGATATTTTCCATTGCAGTTTCAAATCAAAGTTTTCAAATACATCGGTACTGCAGAGATCGCCTTCTTCGCCCTTTGGAGGTTGTTGTTTGGAATCCAGGCATAAAGCACCCTGATCCACTTTCCATCCATAAGCCACCGTGCTTTTATTGTAGGTATGCCACCCGCTGGTGGACACGCCGTCGAACAATAATTTCCAGCCGTCTTTCTGTTCTGCCTCTGTCAGCTGATTTATTTTTTGCCCATGTACAGCAAACACCCCCACCATGATCGTGATGAAGGCGAAGACTGGTTTTTTTAGCATGTATTAATTTTTAAGTGCGAGAATGTAAGTCACCATCTCTTTCACATCTGCCGGGGCCAATGCAGAATGCGGTGTCATGGGAATGGCTCCCCATACGCCAGATCCGCCGGCAATAATTTTATGCACGAGCCGGTTTACCGTTGAGTCTGCCGCGGGTGCGTATTTCGCTGCCACTTCACTGTAAGCAGGTCCGATCGCAGCGCCGGCAGAGGCCTTATGCAGCCGGTGGCAGGTCGTGCAGTCGCTGGCCCCAATCAGCTCAAGTCCTTTTTCTGAAGCGATTGCCACGGGAGCCGCAGTTGTCGCAGAATCTGACGCCGGCGTGGTAGAATTTCCAGAAGAATTACATGCTACGATGGCCGCTGAACCCAAAAGCAGTACGAGAATAGTTTTTTTCATTGTTCCCAAAATTGATCAAATTAGACGTTAAATCTCGTAAAAAATATCGGTAAACCGAAGCGCTATTTTATTCCGAGTATGGCCCGGTTAAAAGTCTCATCTGATCCGGTTCCCGCAAAATCATCAAAGGCTCTTTCGGTGACCCGGATGATATGATCGCTGATAAACGGAGCTCCTTCTTTTGCGCCGTCTTCCGGATGTTTTATACAGCATTCCCATTCGAGCACGGCCCAGCCGGCATAATCGTATTGGGTAAGTTTACTGAAAATAGATTTGAAATCTACCTGTCCGTCTCCCAGTGAACGGAACCGTCCGGCCCGATCGATCCAGGGTTGATAACCGCCATAAACACCCTGTTTTCCACTCGGGTTGAATTCAGCATCTTTTACATGGAACATGCGGATGCGTTCATGATAATAATCCAGGTAGGTGAGGTAGTCGAGTTGCTGCAATACAAAATGGGAGGGATCATATAACAGGCAGGCGCGCGGATGCTGATTCACTTCTTTCAGGAATCTTTCATAAGTAATTCCGTCGTGCAGGTCTTCTCCTGGATGAATTTCATAACAGAGATCCACGCCGTTTTCATCAAAGACATCCAGGATGGGTTTCCATCTTTTAGCGAGTTCTTTAAATCCGGTATCGACCAAACCGGCCGGCCGTTGGGGCCAGGGATAAAAGGTTGGCCATAGGAGGGCACCGCTGAAAGTGCCGTGGGCATTGAGTCCCAGGTTTTTCGAAGCCGCCGCCGCATATTTTAATTGTTGAATGGCCCATGCCTGCCTGGCGGCCGGATTTTTCCGAACCGGCTCCGGGGCAAATCCATCAAACTGATCGTCATAGGCCGGATGAACCGCCACGAGTTGTCCTTGCAGGTGGGTGGAAAGTTCGGTAATCACGAGACCGGCAGCATGCACGATGCCATTGATTTCGTCTGCATAGGTTTTACTCTCTGCGGCTTTTTGCAGATCAATACAACGGGCATCCCAGGTTGGAATCTGCACCCCGACATAACCGAGTGATTTCGCCCACTTACAAATGGATTCGAGGCTGTTGAAGGGTGCTTCTGCGCCCATGAATTGCGCCAGAAACACGCCGGGACCTTTGATCGTTTTCATTTTTAATTAATTTTTTTTAGAGTTGCAATCGGCGAAGAAGTACTCATCCGGTGGGTTGCGTTGTTACATATCCACCTGATGCGTAAACCATTTCTCATTGGATTGGGAAGAGGCCACCACATTGTCGATGAAAGCCATTCCGCGGATGCCCTCTTCCACGCCCGGAAAATCAAGGCTTTCCGGGGAAGCTTGTTTTCCATCAATACGCGCCGAAAGCGTTTGCGCAAAATTGCGGTAGATATTTCCAAACGCTTCGAGGTAACCTTCGGGATGTCCGCCGGGCGTCCGGAAATTATGGGTGGCGAACGAAGAAAGTGTATTGGGTTCTTTGTAATGAACGCCGGCCCGTAAAATCTGGATCGGTTGATCCAGCCAGCGAACGAGGAGAGAATTAGGTTCTTCCTGGCGCCATTCCAATCCGCCTTTTTCTCCATATACGCGGATCTTCAATGCATTTTCTTCACCGGCAGCCACCTGTGAGGCCATCAGCACACCTGCCGCGCCATTTTCAAATTTCAATAATACATTGCCATCATCGTCGAGGGGGCGACCTTCCACCATAATGTTGAGATCGGCGCAGAGCTTGGTTATTTTCAAACCGCTGACATATTCAGCAAGGTGTGCGGCATGGGTTCCGATATCTCCCATGCAACCGCTTTTCCCGGATCGTTTGGGATCGGTGCGCCAGGCGGCCTGCGTATTGCCTTCGCGTTCGCTGAGACGGCTGAGCCATCCCTGCGGATATTCAACCCATACTTTGCGTACTTTCCCGAGCACATTATTTTTGATCATCTGTCGGGCCTGCTTTACCATTGGATAACCGGAGTAGGTATGGGTTAGGCAAAGAAGGAGTCCGGTTTCTTCGACTTTCTTTTTCAGTCGTCTGGCCTCATCGAGTGTGAAGGCAATCGGTTTCTCGATCACCACATGAAAACCTTTATCCAAGGCCAGCATCGCCGGGGCGAAATGGGCAAAATTGGGCGTCACGATGGTTACGAAATCGATTTTTTTATCAGTGGGCAGTTTGCTTTCCTTCTCCATCATTTCTTCATAATTCAAGTAGGTACGATCGGGAGAAAGAAAAAGCATTTCCCCGGAAAGCTTTGCCACGTCTTCATGAATACTGAGCGCTCCGGAGGAAACTTCGATGAGTCCGTCCATATTGGCAGCAATTCGGTGTATGGCGCCGATGAAGGCGTCTTTGCCACCGCCGACCATGCCCATGCGTAATTTTCTATTCATTTGTATAAATTAAAAAAGTAAAATTATACGGTTTAGGCGTTCCGTGTTCAGATTCGCCTTTCCGCTTTGAAATGCAAGTTTAGAGTAATAATGAATAAAATTCAACCTTGAACTTCAATTGTTTGAAGTTTTTTAATATCTAAAATAAAAATTACATTTACGATTCTGTCAAAAATTGTCATTCTGACGGTTCAACTTAAAACGATTGCCATGTTACCCAATGCTATTCACCGCAAGCAGCTTTTCACAGCCAGTTGTCTCTCTTTACTGGTCACCTCTCTTTCTTTTGGTATACGCGCCGGTATCCTCGGCGATCTGGGCATCCGGTTTCAACTCTCCGGTTCTGAGTTGGCTACCATCGCCGCCACCGCGTTCTGGGGATTTCCGCTCGCCATCGTGATTGGTGGATTTGTAGTGGATATCATCGGAATGAAAAGACTTCTGGTGATGGCTTTTATTTTTCACCTGGCCGGTATTATTTTGACGATTACCGCCACCGGATACTGGACGTTATTCATCTCTACGCTGCTCATCGGAATTGCCAACGGCACCGTCGAAGCGGCCTGTAACCCACTGGTGGCTGCGCTTTTCCCGGATAACAAAACAACCAAACTAAATCATTTTCATCTCTGGTTTCCCGGAGGGATCGTTATTGGGGCATTGATCGTATTCGGTTTAAATAAGTTGGGCGTAGGCTGGCAGATTGAAGTAGCCATCATGCTGATCCCGACATTGATATACGGATATTTATTTTCCAAACTGAAATTCCCGGTTACCGAACGCGTGGCCGCCGGTGTTTCGAACGCGGAAATGTACAAATCCATTTTTACGAGACTATTCCTTTTCATGATCCTGTGTATGTTCGGAACGGCGATCACTGAATTATTTACCGGGCAATGGATCGATGTTTTATTAAAAAATGTAACGGATAATCCGATTCTTTTGCTGGCTACCGAGACCGGCGTCATGGTGGTCGGAAGGGCCTTTGCCGGGCCCGTCGTGAAAAGATTTTCACCACAGGGTGTTTTGCTGATATCTGCCGTGCTGGCTTCACTCGGTCTCTATCTGCTGGGCCATACTACTGGCAATATGATTTTTGTCGGCGCATTGGTTTTTGGAATGGGCGTATGTTATTTCTGGCCGACCATGCTCGGCTACGTAGCAGAGAACATGCCGAAGACCGGTGCCGTGGGCATGAATCTGATGGGCGGAGCGGGCATGTTTGCCGTTTCGCTATATATGATTTTTATGGGCAAACATTATGATGAGCTGGTCGCCGGCAAACTTCCGTCGGCGGCAGATTTCAAAGCCTATAATGCCTCGGCAGCCGGTTCGGAAATGGCGAATGTGCTGGCAGAAGCCAAGAAGGCAGCCGGACCGGAGATCATCAATTTTACCCTGATGATTCCGCTGATTCTGATTGTGGCGTTTGCCGGATTGAATGTGTATATGCGCGGACGTAAAAGGCCCGAAACACTGGTGGCCGTTTCCGCTGGTCATTAAATTCATTTTTCATCCACTTTCATTTCGTATATTCAAACTCGTATTATATGAATACTTCCCCATCCAGACGCAGCCTGATAAAAAATATAATTGCCGGTTCAGCCGTTATTGCAACCAGCAGCCAGCTTCTTTCATCTTATTCTCCAAAACCAAAATCAGACGACCCATTGAAACTGAAGGGAAATATCAACCACTCCGTATGCCGCTGGTGTTATGAATCGATTCCTTTAGAATCTTTTTGCCAGTCGGTGAAAGACCTTGGCATGCCGGCCATCGATCTGGTGGCGCCTAAAGACTGGCCGTTGCTGCAGAAATACGGACTATACAGTTCGATGTGTCATGTGGCAGGAGAAATCAGTCTTACAGACGGTTTTGCAGACCCGGTGTATCACAAAAAACTCATCGCCCAATATGAGGAAGTGATTCCGCTGATGGTGAAGGCGGGGTACAAAGATGTCATCTGTTTCAGTGGAAGCCGCCGCGGTATGGATGATGAAACCGGACTGAAGAATTGTGTCGCGGGTCTTCAGAATATTATGCCACTGGCAGAAAAAAACGGGATCACCCTTCAGATGGAATTGCTCAATAGTAAAGTCAATCATAAAGATTATTTATGCGACCGCACAGCATGGGGCGTCGCGCTTTGTAAAAAACTCGGCAGCAATAATTTTAAATTATTGTACGATATCTATCATATGCAGATAGATGAAGGCGACGTGATTCGTACCATTCAGGACAACCAACAATACTTAGGACATTACCACACAGGGGGTGTGCCCGGAAGAAACGAGATCGATGAAACGCAGGAGCTGTATTATCCGGCCATCATGCGGGCCATTGTGGCGACGGGTTTCAAGGGATACGTTGCACAGGAGTTTATTCCGGCAAAAGCGGATAAAATCTCTTCCCTGAGTAAGGCCGTACAAATTTGTGATGTTTAAAATTATAATTATCTAAACAACTTATCATGGCAGACAATGTGTATGATGCAATTGTGATCGGATCAGGAATCAGTGGTGGCTGGGCTGCAAAAGAACTTTGTGAAAAAGGTCTGAAGACCATCATGCTCGAAAGGGGACGGAATATAGAGCATGTAAAAGATTATGTGAATGCGAATAAAGAAGCCTGGGATTTTCCGCATCGCGCAACCAGAACACAGGAAATGATTAAAGCTTATCCCGTGTTGAAAAGAGATTATGCGCTGAACGAATCCAATCTCGACTACTGGGCCAGCGATGAAGATAATCCCTATACAGAAGTAAAACGTTTTGATTGGTTTCGCGGATACCATGTGGGCGGTCGTTCGCTGATGTGGGGCCGCCAGAGCTATCGATGGAGCGACCACGATTTTGGTGCCAATGCACGCGATGGTCATGCAATCGACTGGCCGGTGCGCTATAAAGAAATTGCACCCTGGTACGATCATGCAGAAAAATTTGCAGGCATCAGTGGCAACCGCGACGGTCTCGATATTTTGCCCGATGGACAATTCATGCCGCCCATGGATATGACCTGTGTTGAAAAAGATTTCGTGGTACGGCTAAAAGAAAAATTCAAGGGAGAACGGCATGCGATCATTGGCAGAACAGCCAATATTACTGAACCCCTTCCGGGCAGAACAAATTGTCAGTACCGGAATAAATGCTGGCTGGGTTGTCCGTTTGGTGCCTATTTCAGTACGCAGTCGTCTACCTATCCGGCTGCCATGAAAACAGGTAATCTGACTTTAAGACCCTGGGCTATTGTTACAAAAATTTTATACGATAAGGATAAAAAAAGAGCCACCGGTGTGGAAGTGCTGGATGGGGAAACAAATAAAACGTACACCTATTACGCCAAAATTATTTTCTTAAATGCATCGACCCTAAACAGTGCTTGGATTCTCATGAATTCCGCCACAGACATATGGCCCGATGGTTTGGGCAGTAGCAGCGGTGAACTGGGTCATAATATCATGGATCATCACCTGGGTGTCGGTGCACATGGTTCGGTGGAAGGCTACCTGGATAAATATTATTTCGGAAGAAGGGCCAACGGCGTTTATATTCCTCAGTTCCGCAATGTTGGCAGCGACAAACGGGATTATGTGCGCGGCTTTGGATACCAGGGCGGTGGCAGCCGGGATGGATATAAACAGACGCCGGAAGAAATGGCCATTGGGGTCGACCTGAAAGAGGCGTTGTCGGTTCCCGGAGGCTGGACGTTGGGTTTTGGCGGATTCGGTGAAACACTTCCTTACCATGAAAACAAAGTAACCCTGGATAAGACCCGCAAGGATAAATGGGGGCTGAATATTCTCTCCATGGATATTGAGTATAAAGAAAATGAAAAGAAGATGCGCGTGGATATGCAGCAGGATGCCATTGAAATGCTGACGGCCGCCGGCGTGAAAAACGTGAAAGGATATGACGGCGATGGAACCCTTGGACGCGGTATTCATGAGATGGGCTCAGCCAGAATGGGCAAGGATCCGAAAACCTCCGTCTTAAATAAATACAACCAGATCTGGGATGCTCCCAATGTGTTTGTGACTGACGGATCGTTTATGGCGTCGGCCTCCTGCGTGAATCCATCCCTGACCTATATGGCATTCACTGCCCGGGCGGTGGATCATGCGGTTAGTGAGATGAAGAAAGGCAACATCTGAAGTGAGGCAGTGTGGGAAAAGTGGCAAGTGGGAAAGTTTGGGAGTGGTTTTTTTGAAATTTTTAAAATAAATATTATGAATAGAAGAGAGGCCTTATCATCGGTGGCGCTCCTGTTGGGCGGATCGATCATCGGGGGAGAAATGTTTTTATCCGGTTGTACCAATGCGGACAAGAAAATAGGTGCGACGGGTTTGAATTTTTCTCCGGACGATATTTCTTTCCTGGATGAAGTGGGGGAAACGATTCTGCCGGCGACGGATACACCCGGTGCCAAAGAAGTTAAAATTGGTGAATTCATGCATACGATCGTACGCGATTGTTACGAGCCGGCCAACCAGCAGATTTTTCTGGACGGTATGGGCAAACTCAATGAGGCCAGTAAGAAAATGAATGGTAAAACGTTCCTGGAATCGACTCCGGCGGAACGCAAAACCTTACTCGTCGATCTCGATAAAGAGCAGAAAACATATATGGCCGCTAAAAAGGCAACCGATCCGAGCCACTATTTCCGGATGATGAAAGAGCTGACCATCTGGGGCTATTTCACTTCGGAGCCCGGTGCCACCAAGGCACTGCGTTATGTAGCAGTACCCGGAAGATTTGAAGGTTGCATTCCCTACAATAAAGGCGATAAAGCCTGGGCCACTTAGATTCCTTCAGCGGGTTTTTCCGATTCGTTAACCGATAGGATACTGCTCGGTGTCAAATAAAGTTTGCTCGGTGCTGCGGTCGGCAATATTTTTCTCCAGGTCGGCTTTGTAGTTCCGGATCTTTTTCTCGTAATCGGTCTGATCATCCAGTAGATTATCCATTTCTTACGGGCCTTCGCCGTCGCAGCCGGGTCGCAGCCGGCAGTCAGGCTCGTCACCAGCCGGCAGTCGGGCTCGTCACCAGCCGGCTCTGTGCAACCTGATCTGTTTTGTTTTTTCCAGATCACTTTCATAAATGCGGATTTTTTTTGCGATACTTCATCGATGGGTCAAAAAAAAAGGGCCTGGAAGCGTGTTGTCAAACTACCCGGACCTTGACAGCCCTTATTTGTTAACGGAACAATATCCGATCTTATCTGGAAGAACCGTATCCAACATATCCCTGCGTTGCTTTACATCCGCTTTTTCCGGAATTTCTGTAACTCGCGCAAGAAGTAAACAGCGTAGTCGCTACTGTGATGATGGCGATGATTAAAACTAACTTTTTCATTCTCCTGGGTATTTATTATTAAAAATTAAAAGCCTGATGCGTTAGGCAGATCGACCAGGAAATTCAGAGGAACGGATAAGAAAGGGTATCGCCGTAAGCAAAATGCTTGAGGCAGGATAAATTAAAATGTTTCGGGGGGTACTACAATGGATCACTCACTACCTTGGGCTATTCGCTTCGGCGCTGAATTTCATTTAAGTTGTTCGAAGGATGAACGGGAATAGGACAAAATAAAACAATATAATTCGAATATGCAATAGGCTGCCGGAATTAGATGATTTTTTGTGCGTCCGGCCGGTTTGATACCTACCTTTGAAAAAGAATTTATTGTTTAACCCATACCGATTCATGCTACAATTAATTAGACCCCTGGCGGTTATCGACCTGGAAACTACCGGAATCAATCTGGCGACCGACCGGATCGTTGAGATCGCGATTGTTAAAATGCTGCCCGATGGAAGCAGACTGGTAAAACACAAACTGATTAATCCTGAAATGCCGATTCCGAAACAGTCGTCGGCTATCCATGGTATTACGGACGATCAGGTGAAAGAAGCCCAAACATTTCGTCAGGCGGCCAACGAACTCAAACAGTTTCTGGACCAGTGCGATCTGGCGGGCTACAATTCGAACCGTTTTGATATCCCCTTGTTGGTTGAAGAGTTTTTACGGGTCGGAATAGAGATCGATATGACCGGACGAAAACTAATCGACGTGCAACGCGTATTTCATATGATGGAACAACGAACGCTGACTGCGGCTTATCGTTTTTACTGCGACAAACTCCATGATGGCGCCCACGGTGCTCAGGCAGATGCGGAGGCAACACTCGAAATCCTCCTTGCCCAGATTCAGCGGTATCCGCAGCTCGGTCAGGATCCAGAAAGCATCGTTAAATTTACCGGGGATGATCAGGTTGTCGATTTTGCGCGCCGATTTTCTATGGAAAATGGTATTGAAATCTTTAACTTCGGGAAACATAAGGGTCGCGCGGTGGCAGATGTTTTGAAAACAGAACCGCAGTATTATGATTGGATGATGAAGGGCGACTTCCCGATGCATACCAAACAAAAATTAACAGAAATCTTTAACCGTATGATGCTGAAGAAAGATAAGACGGTTGGTTGAAAGTAGTAAAAATAATAAAAAGTGAGGAAATAGGGAAGTGTGGAAATATAATTCCGTTCGATTCAATATTCAAATAGAATTCAATTCGCCTTGATTGGAAAAGATTGCTGTCATACCAACCTATAATGAGAAGGAAAATATTGAGGCGATTATTGATGCTGTATTTTCACTGAATCAGGGTTTTCATGTCCTCGTAGTGGACGATAGCTCCCCAGACGGCACCGGTGCAATCGTACGTAATCTTCAACAAAAATATCCACAGGAACTTTTTATTGAAACCAGAAAGGGCAAACTCGGCCTGGGCACTGCTTACATCCATGGATTCAAATGGGCCGCAGAAAAAGGATACGCTTTTATTTTTGAAATGGATGCAGATTTCTCTCATAATCCGAAGGATCTGCAACGTTTATATGAGGCCTGTAAATTTCAGGGCGCGGATCTTTCAATCGGTAGCCGGTATGTAAAAGGCGGAGGTAATGTAAACTGGCCCCGTGAGCGGATTATTCTTTCCAAAGGAGCCTCTATTTATACCCGCATCATCACCTGGATGCCCTTGCGGGATCCAACCGCCGGATTCGTTTGTTACAAACAGGAAGTATTACAAACTATCAACCTGGATGAAATTCGTTTTGCCGGTTATGCCTTTCAGATTGAAATGAAGTTTGCCGCCTGGAAACTCGGATTTAAACTGGTGGAAGTGCCCATCATTTTTGAAGATCGCAAGCTGGGCGTTTCGAAAATGAACAAGGGAATTGTTAAAGAAGGAATTCTCGGGGTATTAAAACTTCGCTGGAATGCGATGTTTAAAAATTATCGTAAAAGAGTAAAAAAAGCCGATGTGCCCGATAGCCGCAATCATTTCTCCCAGAATATGGTAGTGGAAGGAAAATAATCTTTCTTTGCTTTCTCCATGAAGAAGGCATTCATACAATTACATATTGCAGTTTTCCTGGCAGGATTTACAGGAATTTTAGGCAGGCTCATCACTTTAAATGAAGCCCTGCTGGTCTGGTACCGGCTGCTGATTACCTCTCTGGTACTCTGGGTGATCTATGCGTTCAAAACAAATAAAGTCGCCGCCTCGCGTTCCCAGATATTGCAAGCTTCCGGAATCGGATTTATCATCATGCTGCACTGGGTTACTTTTTATGGCGGTATCAAAATTTCTACGGTTTCCACCGCACTCGTTTGCTTATCCGCGATGAGTTTTTTCACCGCCATCCTCGAACCCCTGCTGTTGCGCAAACCCTATGATAA
>JAYWCS010000358.1:0-2240 GCA_043780315.1 Bacteroidota bacterium
CGATAAAATCCTGATCGGTTATCTGCAACCGGTTTTTCAGAAAATAACACGCACCCTGCAACAATTCCATTTAAAGTCATCCATCAGATTAAATGAAGCCTTTTTGTTATGGCGATTGAAACAACTGGTCGTTTCTAATATAGCCGAACAACAGGGGGATACGGTTCGCCTTTTTGTAAAAGAAGGGGAACAAGTTAAAGGTTGATGTGGCAGCCCCGCGAACAATGGCTAAGGTCTTTTTCCAAGTGCCCGCATCATTTTGAAATGTGAAATCACGGCACCCTGCATGTCGGGGAACTGATTGTAATGGAGCTGGTGTTTTTTAAATACCTCTCTTATAATCGGTGCAATGGCCGGATAGTGCACATGACTCACCTTGGGGAACAGATGATGTTCTATCTGGAAATTCAATCCACCCACAAACCAACTGATCACTTTATTACGCGGGGCAAAATTGGCAGTCGTCCGAACCTGGTGAATAGCCCACTCTTCGTCGATTTTTTGTGGCTCGATACCGGGAGCGAAAACAAAGGCAGCATCTTCCACCACGTGGGCCAGCTGAAAGACCAGCGCCAGGGTCAGTCCCATCATCACATGCATACTGCCAAACCCGATGGCCCAAGCGGACCAGCCAACAAAATGCACCGGGATCACAACATAAAACGACACATAAAAAATCTTGCTCAGCCAGAAGATAATATGTTCCTGCCGGTCCATCTTCTGCAATTCGGTATTATGAATTTTTCGTTTGAAATACTTTTGAAAGTCCATCACAGAAACCCATAAAAACGAAGAGATAGCATATAAAATCACGACGTAAATATGCTGAAACCGATGGGCCGGCACCCATTTCTGCGATTCACATTGGCGCATAGCCGGACTCTTCGCAATATCATCATCGATGCCGTCTATATTGGTATAGGTATGGTGAATGATATTGTGTTTGAATTTCCATATAAAGGCATTTCCTCCCAACAGGTTCAAACTTAATCCCATCAGATTATTCACCCATGCTTTTTTTGAGTAGGCTCCATGACAGGCATCGTGCATGACATTAAATCCAATACTGGCCAATATAAATCCCAGCACGACGGAAAGAAGAATTCCCGTCAGAAGTGCAGGATGACCAAATATCAATAGCAGGTATAAACCAACTGCAGCCGGCACCAGGGTTGCCGCCTTTATATATAATTTCCAGTTACCGGTTTTTTTAACCTGATTCGCTGTGAAATATTCTTCCACCGAATACTTGATATCCTGGTGAAAAGAACTGTCTTTATTATTAAAACTAACCTTATACATAATTAAAATCTGACGGATGGAGAAATAAAGTTACAGCTGTTTTTAGCTGGGTAGCAATGTAATCTCAGGAAATCGACAGGCTGTTTTACATTTTAACTTATATTCAATATTCATTGTAAAAAAACAGTGCATGAAAAATAGATGTTTAGTCGGCCTGGTGCTGATTTTTATGGCCTGTTCACAAGCCTTTGCGCAGGAGAAATACTCGGGTATTGACGCCGGCCTTTCCAATATTTTCCGTTTGTCAGACGCCAAAACCAGATCCATCAGCCCCGAGAATTTTAACGGTGCAAAGGGTGGGGGTGGCATGGCTACCGAGGGGACCGGAGCGTCTGCATCACGCGATCTGGGGAAGGGTTGGAAAGTGAGTCCTTCGGTCGAAATTAAGGCGCATACCACCTATACCGTCGCCGAAATTGACGGTACTGGTTCCATTCAGCATATCTGGATGACTCCTTCGGGAACCTGGCGTAACGCCATCCTTCGTTTTTACTGGGATGATGAGAAAACAGCTTCCGTGGAAGCCCCGGTCGGCGATTTTTTCGCAAACGGATGGGGTCAGTATGCTGCGATTCAATCCCTGGCCGTCTGTGTGAATCCGGGCTCGGCTTTTAATTGCTACTGGCCTATGCCCTTTAGAAAAAAATGCCGCATCACCATGGAAAACATCGACGAGGATGCCATGATGCTGTATTATCAGGTAGATTATATTTTAACGGATGTTCCTTCCGATGCAGCCTATTTTCATGCCCAATTCCGGCGGATCAATCCGCTGCCCTATAAAGGCGTTGCCGTTTTGCTGGATGGTGTGCAGGGGCGCGGACAATATGTGGGCACCTACCTCGCCTGGGGCGTACACAACAATGCTTGGTGGGGGGAAGGGGAGATTAAATTTTTTATGGATGGCGACACAGAATATCCGACCATTTGCGGTACGG
>JAYWCS010000359.1:0-16776 GCA_043780315.1 Bacteroidota bacterium
CAATCAGGCTGAGGATAAAGATCTCCATCCGGCGCATGCCGAGTTTTTGAAGAAATAATAACAGGAAAGTATCGAGGGCCGTGATGGCCACGCCATAAATGAGGGGTAGCCCCGTAAGCAGCTGGATGCCAATCGCCATGCCCAGCACTTCGGCCAGATCACAGGCAGTAATGGCAATTTCGGCCAGGATATAAAGGCAAAAATTCACAAATTTCGGATAGGCTTCCCGATTGGCCTGAGCGAGATCCCTTCCGCGAACGATGCCCAACCGGGCCGACAGGCTCTGGAGTAACAAAGCCATGCCATTACTCATCAGCAGAACCCAGAGCAGGCGGTAACCAAACTGACTGCCTCCGGCGATATCCGTGGCCCAGTTTCCCGGATCCATGTAACCGACACTTACCAGATAAGCCGGTCCGAAGAATGAAAATAGCTGCTTCCAGCGGGAGCCGGTATGGTCTACTTCCACCGATCCGTGTACTTCGCTCAGGGAAAGATCATTGAAGGGAATTTTATTCATCGATACTTTAAACACATTTTTATAAACCGGTTCGTGCCGGTGTAAACAAAACTAAAATATGTTCCCGTAAACGCGGAAAAATAATAGGCGGCCGGATAATTGCCGAATCTTTATTTTTGATTTTCAATCCGGAGGCATGCAAGTATTGAAAAGGGTGCTGGTTTTAGTAGGCTTATTTCTTTTTTTTAGCTGTGGCCATCAACAGAAAGGGGCGAACGGTCAGGCAAAAGAGCTGGTATGGGAAGATTTTCTGGGAATGTTTCACCCGTTGAAACTGCCGGCCAGTTTTGCCGACAGCTCGCTGGCCCGCAAACCAACCGACTCCCTGCTGACCTGGGCCGCTTTCAGCCAGTTCGCACCGGATTCCCTGCTACAAAAGTATTTCGGCAAAACGGCCAGACCCAGGCTATTTGCTTTCGGTAAACAGGTGGTGAAAAACGCCGAAACCTACCTTTTTATCAAAGTACTCGGCACTACGAAAAAAGCGATCTATATTTTGTGTTTCGACAAGCAGGGGACGTTTACCA
The DNA here is from genome assembly GCA_043780315.1 of Bacteroidota bacterium. Classification (GTDB taxonomy): domain Bacteria; phylum Bacteroidota; class Bacteroidia; order Chitinophagales; family Chitinophagaceae; genus Puia. The sequence continues at coordinate 1,048 of JAYWCS010000359.1, forward strand.
CCGGAATGCCCATCGTGTTTCGAGACCCGGATTCTGATATCCGGTATGCTTCTGCGATGGATGCGAAATATACCTTGTCCGTGAGCCGGCAACATAAAGACGGATTGGGCAGATTGTTTTATAAGCGTGCCGTATATGTTTATAGTAATGAAGGGGTGTTCACGCTGATCATGAATGAATCGAACGAGGGGAAACCGAAAGTGGCACAGATTTATAATCCGATCGACACGTTATCCCATAAGCATAAATTTTCAGGTGACTATCTCCAGGACAAGCGAAATTTTATTTCCTTCCGGGACGGAAAAAATAATTCTGTGGTTCGTTTTTTTGTGCATTTTGAAAAAGACAATGACAGTTGTAAAGGAGAACTCCGCGGCGACGCCCGGTTTGTTTCTTCCAATGTTGCCCGTTATATCGCAAATGGAGATCCCTGTTCACTGGAGTTTAACTTTACGGATAAAACGGTGCGAATGAAAGAACTGGAAGGATGTGGTAATCATCGGGACATCAAGTGTTATTTTGATGGAGTTTATGAAAAACATAAAGAACCCAAAGCCACCGGAATCAAACCGAAGCGACGATAAAAGATAAAATAAAATGAACCGATAGCCGTTTATTCTAACAATTATGGATTTCAAAAATTTTGCAGTTCCCTACCTGGTAGACCCTCGTTTTTCGAAGAAAGTTGCGTACTTCTCGATGGAGTTTGCCGTTCATCAGCCGTTAAAAGTTTATAGTGGCGGACTTGGCTTTCTGGCCGGATCCCATGTTCGCAGCGCCTATGAGGTGCGCCAGAATATGATTTTTATCGGCATTTTATGGAAGTATGGTTATTACGATCAGGCGCGCAATCAGGACCAGAGCCTGCAGGTAACCTGGGTAGAAAAACAATACCCTTTTTTGCAGGATACCGGAATTAAATTTCAAATTAATATCCACGACCATGCGGTCTGGGTAAAAGCCTATTACCTGCCGCCGGAAACTTTCAATGGAGCTCCGTTGTTTTTATTAAGCACCGACCTTCCCGAAAATGATTATGTTTCCCAGACGATCAGTCACCGCCTGTACGATGCGAACCTGGCCACCAAAGTGGCACAGTTTATCTTGCTGGGCGTGGGCGGGGCCAAACTGGTGGATGAACTCAATTTCAATCCCGAGCTGTATCATTTAAATGAAGCCCACGGGATCAGTGCGGCCTTTTATCTGTATCAGAAATTCAATAAGAACAAAGAAGAAGTCAGAAAGCGGCTGGTGTTTACAACCCATACACCGGAAGAGGCGGGTAATGAAAAGCACGACATGAAGCTTTGTTATGAAATGAGTTATTTCTGTGGTTTAAGCATGCAGGAAGCAGCTACCCTCACGGGTATGGAAGATAATTTGTTCAATCATTCACTGGCCGCACTCCGGATGTCACATCTGTCGAATGGGGTTTCCCGCCTGCACGGCCAAGTGGCCAAAGCCATGTGGAGTAAGTACAGCGGGATCTGTGAGATTATTTATATTACCAATGCGCAGAACTGGACCTACTGGGCCGACAAGCAACTCTATAAAAAGCTGGAAGAAGGCGATAATTTCTGGTGGGACGACCGAAAGCGATATCTGAAGAAAAGGGCTTTTGAAATGGTGGCCGACCAAACCGGCAGATTATTCAACCCGGATATATTTACAATCGTCTGGGCACGTCGTTTCGCCGGCTATAAAAGGGCCGATCTGATCGCACGCGACAGAAAGCGATTTTCCGAATTGCTGAAGAATAAAAAACACCCCGTACAGATTATCTGGGCCGGCAAACCCTATCCGATGGATTATCCGGCAATCAATGATTTCAATTACCTTATACAACTCAGTAAGGAATATCCGCAGGTAGCGGTAATGACGGGCTATGAACTCGCCTTGTCCAAGAGATTGAAACAGGCGGCAGACTGCTGGCTGAATAACCCACGGGTGCCCAGAGAGGCATCCGGTACCAGTGGCATGACGGCGGCCATGAACGGCGCCGTGAATTTCTCAAATAATGATGGATGGATTCCGGAATTCATCAACCATGGTAGTAACGGATTCATGATCGGAAAATCAGATTATAGCGGGATGAGTGTTCCCGAACAGGATGCTTTTGATCTGGACTCACTCTATGATGTGTTGCAAAATCAAATTCTGCCACTGTACTACGAACAAAAAGATACTTTCCGGCAGGTCGTGAAAAACGGAATGCACGATGTGCGGTTTCAGTTCGACTCCAGCCGCATGGTGACGGAGTACTACGAGAATCTCTATATCTAATGCGTTCAATGATAAATGAATACAAATTTTGCATCCATTCATCATGAACTATTTCTTATGACTACTTCACGATTTCCAGTAATTCAACTTCAAATATCAGGGTCGATCCGGGTTTGATATCGGGTCCCTTTTGCTGATCGCCATAAGCGAGATCGGATGGAATGAATAATCGGTATTTACTACCCACCGGCATTAATTGCAGTGCTTCGGTCCAGCCTTTGATCACCCCCCCGACAGAAAATTCAATCGGGTGGCCTTGTTTGATGGAACTGTCAAATTCAGTTCCGTCGATCAGTTTTCCCTGATAATCGCATTTTACTTTATCGGTAGCCGTTGGTTTGGGTCCGGTACCTTCTTTCACGACGATATATTGTAAACCGGAAGCCGTGGTAATCACACCCGGTTTTGTTTTATTTTCTGCCAGAAAAAGTATACCCTGTTTTTTGGCAACGGATGCTTTATCCGCTTTTGCTTTTTCAATATAGGTCATCACCAGCTGATTACATTGCTGCTCATTCATCAGGGTTTTGCTACCTTTCATTTCGTCCCGTATGGCCTGGTTCACCAGCTTGTCGTTGATCTGGGTAATACCCTGTTGTTTATAAAAATTGGCTACCATAATGCCGATACTATAACTCAGCGAATCGGTCATGTTATTTAAACTGACCGGGGTGTTGGTAACCGCTGGTTTGATGGGTTTTTTCTTTACCTGGGCAAAAAGATGAGGGGCCCCGAGCGACAGCGTGAGTACGAAAAGATATTTCTTCATGAATATTTTTTAGAGTCCGCAAAAATAAGGAAAGTCTGCTTCCAAGCGGAACCCCTTTTTGGTATCTCTTAGCCGTTTTTGTCGCCCTGAAGTTAACATTTTGTTTGTTTTTTTGTGGATACTTTTAACTTGGGCAGTTGAAATATACTGGTGGCCCGCGCGTTTCAGGCAGTGTGAAGCATTCTGTAAAAAATCAATTCATATGAAAAAATTAATAACGGTCATATTTCTGATAGTAGCCATCTCTGGCATGGGCCAATCGGGCGCGGATCTTTTCGGAAACCTCAAGAAAAAAATCAGCGGCAATAGTGGTTCTTCCTCCCTGAGTTCGGATGATATTGTAGGTGGTTTGAAGCAGGCACTGACCCTGGGGGCTCGTAAAAGTGGCGACCGGCTCTCGGCCGTGAATGGATTTTTTAAAGATGCCGCCGTAAAAATTCTGATGCCCGAGCAAGCGCAGAAAGTTGAAAAAACCTTACGCGGCCTGGGCATGGGGAAACTCGTGGATGATGCTATTGCCAGTATGAATCATGCAGCGGAAGATGCTTCTAAATCTGCTGCACCGATTTTTGTTAGTGCAATTAAAACGATGACGGTTACCGACGGACTCAATATTCTGCGTGGTCCGGATACGGCTGCCACTGCCTATCTGCGGCATAGTACAACGCCGGAACTGACAACCTCTTTTCGGCCCGTCATAGATTCGTCATTGGAAAAAACCGGGGCCACCAAATATTGGAAAGCAGTTTTTGACACCTATAATAAACTCCCGACAACCTTCAGTAAAGTGGATCCGGATCTGGGTTCTTATGTAACCCAAAAAGCGATCGGCGGCGTTTTCTATTATGTAGCGCAGGAAGAAATATTGATCCGCAAAGATCCGGCCGCACAGGTAACCGATCTCTTGAAAAAAGTATTCGGTGGAAAATCCTGATCAGGAAAAACGAATCGTCCGAAATAATATGCCGGTCAGCAGACAGAGACCGGCTGATATCCACCACAGACTGTTAAATCCGCTATGGGTGGCGATCCAGCTTCCGCCGGTGGGTCCAACTACCTGTGCAATTGACCAGGCCATCGTATAATATCCGGCATACTGACCCCGGTTATGGGCAGAAGTTCTGCTCGTCCAAAAATGATTCATAAAGGGCATCGCAAATATTTCTCCGAAGGTTACCAGAATAATTGAGAGCAGGGCCGTCAGGGGATGACGGGGCACTAAAACATATACGAGAAAGGAAAGGGATGTCAGCAGCAGTCCGTTTGATATCAGCTGCATCTGTTTATTCTTCGATTCGAAATGGAAAATCAATACCATTTCAATCACAACAATAATCAACCCGTTTAATCCCATCAGAATGCCGATGTAAAATTCCGACATCCGGTATACTTCTTTGTAATAAACCGGTATAGTGGAATAGATCTGGAAAAAGCAAGTGGCATACAAAATAGCGAGCCCGATAAAAATGACAAACTGTTTGTCCTTCAATGGAGAAATTTTAATTATCGGCGGGGGAGCAGTCGTCGTTTCTTTTTCCGTAACGCCGGCCGGCTTTAATAAATAATAAAGTAAAATGGCTGCGAATAAATTGGTAAATCCATCGATCCAAAAGAGTAAGTGATAGTTGAAAGAAGCAATAAGCCCTCCCAGCGTGCCGCCAATGGCCCAGCCCAGATTGATGGCCAGCCGGTTCAATGAATAGGAGCGGGTGCGGTTTTCTTTTTTACTGTATTGTGCGATCGCTGAATTATTCGCCGGGCGAAAAGCTTCATTCACCAGACTCAGAATAAATGTAAAGAGCAGTATCAGCGGATAGGTTTTCATCAAACCCAATAAGATAAAGAGCACACTTCCACCTACTAACGTGATCAGCTGTATCCGGTGAAATCCGATTTTGTCTGTTAGTAGTCCACCAATATATCCACCGCAGATGGCGCCGGCGCCGAAGATACCGACCACGATCCCTGCCTGGAAAAGTGAGAATCCAATGCCGGTGAGATAGATGGTCATGAATGGCAGAACCATGGTTCCACTGCGGTTGATCAGCATGACCAAAGACAACAACCAGGTGGAGCGCGACAATCCGCTATAGGCGTTTTTGTACAACGACCAGGTATTGCGGAAAGGTTTGATAAGGTTCATCGGTTAAAAAGCACTGAAAAATGAAAAAGCAGACAATTTTTTATCATCTGGCATCGTTAATAATGCCGATACCTTTGACAACCCAAAATCTGATCCCTATGTCCGCCCACATCGACAATCAGCAGGATCGTCTTGCAGAGATTTTCCGCCAGCTGGATAACCAGATTACCCAGGAGAGTAAAGTAGCTTTTTTAAAAATTCAAAGCTGGCAATTTGCGGTTCGTACACCTGAAATTGGTGCATCCTATCTGCGTGAAGCCGCTTCGATGATTACCCAGTCCCTTCTTTCGTTTGTTCCAAACAATTTCGTGTTAAGCGAGGAAGGATATTACATGAATCCCATCGAAAATTAAGGCTGCCGGATCAGGAGAAACTGACACACTCTTTCAATTCCTTTTCAGTATAAGCCAGGTTATATTGTTTCAATACATCATCCGGCACCCCATTCCATTGATTGGGAACATTACCCATATATCCCACATCTTTCACACCTATTTCAGAAGTGTAAAATCCGGTGGCCGTCAGGTTTCTAACAAGACTGAAGAAGGCAACACCCGGCTTCATTTCAGGTTTTGCTTTTTTTGGCCACGCTATTTCATCCACCATTTCCATTTGTTGTTTCGTATCGCAATCTTTGAAAGGTTTGGAAAACTTTTTCAAACACTGCAGATCCAGCCAGCGTAGTCCGCCACGCAGGGGCGTTTGATGTTCGGGCTTATCTTTTACGATATATTCTATAAACTCCGGAACTTTTGCATCGGAGGCGCTTCCGCTAACGGCATCGCGCGGGATAATAATATCCCCCAGCAGGGTAATGGTTGCCATTTCTTCTGCCGTAAAAAAAACCGGTTCTGCCAGAATGATTTTTTCTGCTGCTATTTCTTCTTTCATCCGGTTTATCCCGGAAACCACCAGCTCCTTGTCTTTTTCTGACGGTACCAGCGGACTGTTCTCATGGGTTTTGCAGGACTCCGCAATGACGGAGACTGAAAAACCACCGACGATCAGCGTCTTGATCGATTTTCGTCTATCCATAGCCGTTATATTAAATATTTTGTTTTTTCATCTGATCCACGATATACTCACTGGTTCTCATGGAAAGTGCCAGGATTGTCCAGGTAATATTTTTATCGGCCTGGGAAACAAAAGGTCCGCCATCAACACAAAACAGGTTTTTACAATCGTGGGCCTGACTATACTTATTTAAGGGAGATGTTTTCGGATTGTTACCCATTCGCACCGTGCCTGCTTCATGAATAATATTGCCCGGAGCATGTAATCCATAATTATTATGTTTTCCATCATCTCCGCCCCAGGTGGTGACAGCGCCCATACTATGCAGAATTTCAGCAAAAGTCTGCTTCATATGTTTGGCCTGGTTGATTTCGTAATCGGTATAAGAAGTATTAAAACGTAAAACCGGGATACCATATTTATCGACCACCGAAGGATCGATTTCACAATAACTGTCTATCCGCGCGATGGCTTCTCCGCGACCGGCCATGCCGACATGGGCACCAAAAAAATAGCGATAGTCTTCTTTCAGCGAAGCGCCGTAACCACCGGCTTCTTTTTGTTGACCTTTTATTTTATACGTGCCATTCAGGTTTTCAATACCCCAGTTAAAACCATAGAGGGGCTGGCCAAAACCGCCGCCATATTCAATATGATATCCTCGGGGGAAATCCAGTTTTTTATTATCCAGCCACCAGGGCGTATATACATGCATCCCTCCTACGCCATCTTCATTATATCTTTTCCGGTCGAATAATTCGGGAATGATGCCACCCATATCCGCACCGGTGGAATCATGCAGGTATTTTCCAACCACATTGCTGCTGTTACCGATGCCGTTTGGATGCCGGGTAGATTTAGAATTCAGCATCAGTCGCGCGCTTTCGCAGGCACTCGCTGCGAGAATCACAACACGCGCACTTACCTGGTATTCCTGCATATCCATTTTGTTCACGTAAGAAACGCCGGTGGCCAGACCGTCTTTATCGGTCAGTACTTCCCGCGCCATGGCATTGGTGACCAGATCAATATTTCCCGTTTCCAGAGCGGGAATGATCAGACAGGAAGAGGCGGAAAAATCGCCATAGACTTTGCAGCTCCGGCCGCATTGGGCACAAAAGAAACAGGCGCCCCTTTCTTTGTTAATTTGTTTGGTGAGTATCGAAAGCCGGGACGGAATAACGGGTATCCCAATATTGGTCGCTGCTTTTTTTATAAAAAGTTCATGCAATCTGGGTTTGGGCGGCGGTAAAAAAATACCATCGGGATCGTTGGGTAATCCCTCGTTGGTGCCAAACACCCCCAGCATCCGGTCGATTTTATCGTAATATGGTTTTACATCGTCATAACCGATGGGCCAGTCGTCGCCCAGACCATCGATACTTTTTCTTTTGAAATCCTTCGGCCCAAAGCGAAGGGAGATTCTCCCCCAGTGATTGGTTCTGCCCCCCAGCATCCGCGCGCGCCACCAGTCCCATTTGGTATCTCCCACATGAGTATAAGGTTCTCCATCGATCTGCCAGCCCCAGTAACAGCCGTCAAAATCGCCAAAGGGACGAAATTTTGTACTGGCTCCGCGTCGGGGAGATTCCCATGGATTTTTTAATTGATTGGAATCTTTTTTCGGATCATACATCGGGCCAGCCTCAATCAGACAAACTTTTAATCCCGCGTGGGCAAGTGTATAGGCAGCCATTCCGCCCCCTGCTCCGGATCCCACGATCACTGCATCATATTTCTTAGGCTCTTTACGGATTTGAAGATCTCCCATGTCAAACTAAAATAGAGGAATTATAAAAAAAAATTAAAATTAATGGATAAAAAATAAAGGGGAAACTATTTTATACCAGCGGCAACCAGCGGATTATCGGTTTCGGTCTTGAAAAAACGGGACCACTTTGAATCCCTGCCGCATACCTCCGGGATCGGTGTGGCGTTCCCTGATTTTCATCTTTTAATCTAACTTGCCTGAAAATAATACGATGAAATCATCTTCCGTATATATTGTTGCTGCTGTTCGAACGCCTATCGGAAGTTTTGGCGGAATGTTGAAAGATTTTTCTGCTACCCGGCTCGGTGCGCTTGTACTGCGTGAATCCATGGCTAGGATCCATATGCCTTTAACGGAGGTGGACGATGTGCTGATGGGTTCGGTGATGCAGGCCAACCTGGGTCAGGCCCCGGCACGGCAGGCAGCAAAATTTGCCGGCCTGCCCGATGCCGTAAATTGTACTACGATAAATAAAGTGTGTGCAAGTGGAATGAAAGCCATGTCTCTGGGTGCGCAAAGTATTTTACTGGGCGACTCGAAGGTGGTCCTTGCCGGAGGAATGGAGAGTATGAGCAACGTGCCTTTTTATTCAGATCAGTTGCGATGGGGAAATAAATATGGGAACAGTTTGTTCATCGACGGACTGGCAAAAGACGGACTTACCGATGTGTATGACGGACAGGCAATGGGTCATGCAGCGGAACTTTGCGCACGCATCTGTGGCATTTCCCGGGCTGATCAGGATGCGTTTGCCATAGAAAGTTATCGACGGGCGCAGGGGGCCTGGAACCTGGGCAAATTCAACGCCGAAGTAATGACCGTTGAAATTCAAAAAAAAGGGGAGAGCATCCGGCTGGATCGTGATGAAGAACCCTTCAATGTAAAATTCGAAAAAATTCCTTCCCTGAAGCCGGCCTTTTTAAAAGACGGAACGGTTACTGCTGCCAATGCCAGTTCGATGAACGACGGTGCGGCGGCGCTGGTTTTGGTAAGCGAAGAAAAATTAAAAGAACTGGGATTAAAACCGCTGGCGCGAATTCTTTCATTTGCTGATGCCGAGCAGGCGCCGGAATGGTTTACCACCTCGCCCTCGCTCGCTGTACCCAAAGCCGTTTTAAAAGCCGGGTTGACGATGGTTCAGATTGATTATTGGGAACTCAACGAAGCATTTGCTGTTGTGGGAATTGAAAATAGCAAACGAATGCAACTCGATCCGGCGCGCGTAAATATCCATGGCGGCGCTGTGGCATTGGGTCATCCGCTGGGATGTAGTGGCGCGCGGATAATGGTAACGCTGTTGCAGGTATTGATCCAGCAAAACGCGCGTTATGGCGCGGCAGGTATATGCAACGGCGGCGGCGGTGCCAGCGCGATGGTGATCGAAAGATTATAACCCATGTAAAAACTGGCTATGTATATAATCCACCACGTCAATCAGACTTTTCGTTTCTTCAAAAACTTTTAATTGCCGGTCCGCCCCGGTTCCCCGTTCGAACATCTTGGGGATAATACTAATGGCATCCCGGATGCCGAGAGGATCCACCACATCTTCAATAAAGTCGAGCAGCTCGTAGATCAACACGCGTGTATTTACTTCTTCCTCTTTTCCAAAATCGATCAGGTAACCATCAATGCCGTACCGGCTGGCGCGCCATTTGTTCTCGTTGATCAGTGCCCGCTGATAAATTATAAAATTTAAATTCTGTGTTCTGAGTTTGTATATTTTTGCGCAGATGGCCTGAAATAAAGCAGCGATGCAAATCGTCTCTTCCACTGTCATCGGTACATCGCAGATCCGGAATTCAACCGTATTAAAAAACGGATGCACCCGCAGATCCCACCATATTTTTTTAGCGTTGTCAATACAGTTTGTTTTGACAAGGAGTTTGATGAAGTTCTCATAGGCTTCAATACTTTCAAAATATTCCGGAATGCCGGTTCGGGGAAATTTATCGAATACTTTAGTCCGGAAAGATTTGTATCCTGTACTTCTGCCTTCCCAAAAAGGAGAGTTCGTGCTGAGTGCATAAATATGGGGAAGGAAATACCGCGTGGAATTCGCGATATGGTTAGCCATCTCACGGCTCTCCATGCCAACATGCACATGTAAACCAAAAATCAGGTTGCTTCGCGCTGCTTCCTGCAGTTCATTCACGATTTCATTATACCGCGCATGGTCGGTGATCAGCTGGCTTTCCCAATGGCTGAACGGATGGGTGCCCGAAGCGCCCACCCATAAACCCTGATCGGCGGCAATCTGCGAAATAGTTTTTCTTAACGTGGATACATCCTTATAGGCCTCCGTAATATCCCTGCAAATATCGGTTCCCACTTCAACAACGGCCTGGTGCATTTCTGCTTTCACTTTGTCGCGAATTATTTTCTGCCCTTCGATCACAATCTTCTGTTCATGGCTCTTGAGCTCCCGCGTTGCGGGATCTATCACCATGTATTCCTCTTCAATTCCCAGGGTAAAATTCTGATAATTGATATTCGCCATATAGGTGTCGGGTTTACCCGGGCCTTAGCCCATGAGTGGTTTTTGCGTGCTGCTTTTCTTTATGTATTCTCCCCATGTCAGGTTGTCGAGTCCTTCTTTGACTTCCGTCGCACGTTCGATGGCATACGCTGCGGACGTTTCAACAACCCATTTAAAATTTTCTTCACCCACACTGGTTCTTTCGGCATCCGGAGCGGGATTACAAAAATCAATGGCATACGGTATACCGTCTTTCAATGCCAGTTCTACCGTATTGAAATCATACCCGAGGTATTGATTGATTCGTAAAACAATTTGTTCCATCTGATGCAGTTTCTCTTCCGACGGTTTGAAGTCGGCCACATACCGCAGGTGATGAGGGTTTCGTGGTTCGTAAGGCATGATCCGCAAATGTTTTCCGCCGATACAATAGCAGCGATAATATTCTTCAAAAACAATTTCTTCCTGTAACAACATCACCAAACGATTGGTTTCACTATGTTTCTGATAGAACTCTTCGGCATTCTCCAGGCGGTATACATTTTTCCAGCCACCACCTGCAAATGGTTTCATATAAGCCGGGAATCCAACGTATTTGAAAATCGCCTCCCAGTTCATCGGATACGCCAGATTAGAAAATGACGCTTCCGAAGTGTCTTCCGGTAAATCCCGGGAAGGAAGAATAACGGTTTTTGGAACGGGTACGCCAATTTTTGTAGCCAGGGAGTTATTGAAAAATTTTTCGTCGGCGCTCCACCAGAATGGATTATTAATTACAGCTGTACCGCTGATAGCAGCATTTTTTAAATAGGCACGGTAAAACGGAACATCCTGGGAAATGCGATCGATGATTACGCTATATCCGCTGGGATAACCCTGCATCACTTTATCGATCAACACCGGTTCTGCCCGAATCCCGCGAATATTTTTTTCGTTCACCGCATCAATAAAAGCCATGGGAAAACTTCTTTCTTTGCCAAAAAGCACACCGATTTTTTTCATTCGTATAAATTTCAGGAAATTAATTCATTAGAGAGAGGTATTTCGGGAACATATCACGCCATATGGGCCAGTCGTGGTTGGCCTGCGGCCGAAGATCCAGCCAGTGTTTAATTTTTTTCAAATCCAGAATGGCACTGAGCCGTGCATTATCTTCTTTGCAGATATCGAATTCGCCGGTCCCCAGAATGATTCCCATCTTCCAGAGATTTGGATTATTGTCGTTCGGAATATAATCTACCGGATTATTGAAATAGATATTATCGTCATAGTAACCATCGGTGAATTGTTTGATATCGAAGGCACCGCTCATTGAAAAACAATAACTCGCAATATGCGGATGGCGGAATGCGGTATTGACGGCGTGATAACCGCCGAAGCTGGCCCCGGCAAAAGCAATCCGTTCATAGCCGGTTTCATGCTGTGCCCAGGGAACGAGTTCGGTATGCAGCATCCGGTCGTAACAGTCTTCCTGATAGGCCCGTTCATAGGGTGGTGCCGACTTATTATACCAACTCTCCGCATCGATACTGTCGGGACAATAGATTTTTACCTTACCATTTTCCAGAAACCAGCTGGCGGCTTCGATCATGCCCTGATCTTTATTTTGATAGTAGGCACCTTTGGAGGTTGGAAATAAAATCACCGGCTGGCCGGTGTGTCCGAAAACAAGCATTTCCATTTCGCGGTTCAGCGAAGGCGAATGCCATTTATAATATTCTTCCCGAATTGGCATAGTGATTTTTTTTGGTGGCCATCCAAATTTATTTTTAAAATGCTATAAAAACAAATGAACTCCACATTCTTCCCTATTTTTGAAAATATGCTCTCCGTGAACCCGGAAATATCAACCCATGAATCCATTGATTTTCCTTCCGAAGTACTGAATCGGATCGTTCAGATTGATTTTTACCTGCCGCCTGTAAACAGAAATGATCCTGTGGACATCCTGCTGATCAACGACGGGCAGGATCTTATTGCCATGGACTTTGACCGTGTCTTACGCGGAATGTACGCTTCAGGCGCTATCCGTCCATTACTTTGTATCGGTATTCATGCCGGGCCTTTACGGAAATTTGAATATGGCACTTCGGCCACTGCCGATTATAAAGGCCGGGGAAACCTGGCGCGTGGATATATGTCTTTTATTACCGATGAACTGATACCGGCTATCCACCACTTGTTTCCGGAGCAACCCATTGCGAGCCTTTCTTTTGCCGGATTTTCTCTCGGTGGACTCAGTGCACTCGATATTGTTTGGAACCAGCCCCATCGCTTTCAACTGGCCGCGGTGTTTTCGGGGTCTTTATGGTGGCGCACAAAGGATATGGCAGATCCCGGTTATTCGGATGACCAACACCGGATTATGCACAATCAGATTCGGAATGGAAACTATCTGCCCGGACTGAAATTTTTCTTTGAGTGCGGCACCGCGGACGAAACAGCCGACCGGAATGGGAATGGCATCATCGATTCGATAGACGATACCAAGGATCTGATGGCCGCTCTGGCCGATAAAGGATATTCTCCGGAATCCGACATCTTTTACCACGAGATCCCAGGTGGCACCCACGATGTGACGACATGGGCGGCCGCTATGCCGGTATTTCTTCAATGGGCCTACGGACTTCCCGGGGCTATGCGAAAGCCCTGATAATGTTTAACTTTGTATTCAAATTGAATGTATGTTAGACAGAATTGAAGACGCGATAGGAGATATCAAAAAAGGACGTCTCGTGATTGTGGTGGATGATGAAGACCGTGAAAATGAGGGAGATTTTGTTACCGCAGCCCGCAATGCTACGCCGGAGGTGATCAATTTTATGAGCAAACACGGTCGTGGATTAATTTGCGCGCCCCTCCTCGATGAACGTTGCGACCAACTGGGCCTCGAACTCATGGTGAATAATAATACGGCCCTGCATGAAACGGCCTTTACTGTTTCAGTTGATTTGCTGGGTCATGGTTGTACGACCGGTATTTCTGCCCACGATCGGGCATTAACCATGCAGGCTCTGATCAACACCAACACCAAGCCGGCAGATCTTGGCCGACCCGGACATATTTTCCCGCTTCGTGCCAAGAAAGGCGGCGTTTTAAGAAGGACGGGACATACCGAAGCCACCATCGATCTCGCACGACTCGCTGGTTTTGAACCTGCTGGTATTCTGGTTGAAATCATGAACGAAGACGGCAGTATGGCGCGTCTTCCTGAACTCAAGGAGATTGCAAAGCGGTTTGATTTCAAACTGATTTCAATCCGCGACCTGATCGAATACCGGATGAAAACCGATTCGCTCATAGAAGAAATCGTACGGGTGGATATGCCCACCAAATTCGGCCATTTCAAACTGATTGCCTTTCAGGAAAAAAATACATCGAACGAACACCTGGCGCTCATTAAAGGGGAATGGAAAGAAAATGACGCCGTGATGGTAAGGGTGCATTCCTCCTGTTTTACCGGAGATATTCTTGGATCGCTGCGCTGCGATTGTGGCGATCAGTTGCATAAAGCCATGCAAATGGTAGAAGCCAATAACAACGGAATCATTTTGTATATGAATCAGGAAGGCCGGGGAATCGGTCTGGTAAATAAATTAAAGGCTTACAAGCTGCAGGAAAATGGAATGGACACCGTGGAAGCGAATCTGCATCTGGGTTTTCCAATGGACAAAAGAGATTATGGAGTGGGGGCGCAAATCTTGCGTTATCTCGGGGTAAGCAGAATCCGGTTAATCAGTAATAATCCGCGCAAACGCAACGGCCTGTCGGGTTACGGTCTTGAAATTGTGGAAACCATCCCCATTCAGATTCCTTCAAACCCTTATAATGAACGGTATCTGCAAACGAAGAGGGATAAAATGGGTCATGAGCTATTGGGCTAACCCACACTATCTCACTTTCCCCCACTACCTCACTTTCTTCAGTTTTTCTCCGGTACTTTCAACCCGGTGCTGTCGGTGGATTTCTTCTTCTTAAAAATCTCCTCCAGCCGGTCGAAATCGCGGCGGTAAGAAATGCTGGTACCGGAACTATTGGTGGTATGATTGCCGATGGCGAGATAGTTATAAGAATCCCGATAAAAAAAAGTAAGTACCACGCGGCCGTTCTGCGAAAGCTTCCATTCGGCCGTCACATTGGGAAGGAATTGCACCGCGGCATTCGTGGTTTGCTGTGCATTGAGTCCGAAGTCCAGCGCACTCCCCACGGTGAAAGTCAGCCGGTCGTTCATAAAACTTTTAATCACCGACAGATTCACATTGGTGCGGTCGTACCCGTTGGAAAGATTCGGATCGTATCCGGTAGACTCAAGGGCAGAACCATTATAAACGTAGGTATTAAAATTCACGCGGATGCTTTTGTCTTTAAACAACCGCTGGAAATAGGTCGAAAACTGACTGCTCAGGGCATTCGAAATATAGCTGGAAATACTGGACACCACGATGCCGCTCACCGCTTCATTGGCCGTAAATACGGCGGTGCTGGTATTTAACGGACCGAAACTATTTAAAACCAGCAGGAAGGCAACCTGTTTGTTTAATTCGCCCGGATCGCTGTTGATCCGGTCCAGCAGCAGGAGCGCATTGCCATCATTACGCAATTCACTTTTCGGCGGCAATTGAATTTCAAAACTAATGGTCGGGTGCATGAGCTTATCCTTGAGAGATGCGAGTACCCATACCGGTCCGTGAAAGTTTTTTACTTTCCCTGTATTTAACGTGGGATCTTTTAAGTCATTGAACTGAATATTTTCGGCTTCATAGATTGCCTGCACATTGATGTCCGCGTCGTATGGATCTCCGGTCCACTGAATATAATTTTCAGTCCCCTGTTGAAAAATAAATGGTTTTTTGAAAAACGACTGGAAAGAAAAATTATAGATGCCCCGGTCGATTACATAACGGCCACGGATGCTCATGTCTTCATTGGTGCCCACCCGCATCTGCTGGTTCCCATGTCCGTTCGCTTTAATAATATCTTTAGTGAGTGGGTCAATGATCAGGTAAACATTTGCATAGCTATTCGCTGTGATATCCAGAGTTACGGTGAAGCTGCTTTCCGAGGCGGCTATTTTCTGCGTCTTCATTTCTTTACCATATACTTTCCAGACAATAAAGTCGGCTGCGGCACTTTCACGACCGGTATTGGTCGGCAGATAAATATTTGAACTGTCGGTCGGTTCCCCTTTGATATACATTTGCAAATCTTCCTGCGGCCCCGTGAGCCTTACATTGGCTCTTCCGATCATCGTGCCATAGAACTGATTGTTG
>JAYWCS010000360.1:0-13711 GCA_043780315.1 Bacteroidota bacterium
GCCATCAAAACGGAAATTTCAAGTACCGCTGTCCATAACCGGCAGGTATACTCGAACCCTTCCACATCGATGATATTTGTGGTTTCATCATAGAACCTGCGGAGGTTTACAGAAGCCAAATTACATGCGGTGTTATCCAGGAACATGTATTCCGAGCAGGGGTTGGATGCCCGGATTCGGCCACCACTTGGGCAGGTATGCCATTCGTTGATGGTCGTATCATATTGGGTACCCGGGTCAGCGCAACGCCATGCTGCATAAGCTATCTGGTTCCAAACTTCCTTGGCAGGAATCTTTTTCATGACCCGTCCGTCACTTCTTGCTTTCAATTCCCAGTCCTCATCGTTCTCCAGTTTTTCAAAAAATGCGTTCGGGATCCTGACTGAATTATTTGAATTCTGTCCACTGACAGTTTTATATGCTTCTCCTTCGTAATCGCTGGCATAACCGGCTGCAATAAGCGCTGCCACTTTCTTCTCTTCTTCCTGTTTCCAGTTGATAAAATCCAGAATTTCCGGATGATCCAGATCCAGGCAAACCATCTTCGCCGCCCGCCGCGTCGTACCACCCGATTTGATGGCTCCCGCAGCGCGATCACCGATTTTCAAAAAACTCATCAGACCGCTGGAAGTACCGCCGCCACTGAGTTTTTCTCCTTCACCCCGAACATTAGAAAAATTCGTTCCCACCCCGGAACCGTATTTGAAAATACGGGCTTCCCGCACCCAGAGATCCATGATACCCCCGTCATTCACCAGATCATCATCCACGCTCAGAATAAAACACGCGTGTGGCTGGGGACGTTCGTAGGCAGAAGTAGATTTTTTTAATTCTCCATCAACCTGATCGACATAATAGTGACCCTGCGGCTTGCCGGTGATGCCGTAACTTTCAAACAAACCGGTATTAAACCATTGCGGACTATTGGGAACGCAAGCCTGATTGAGAATCGAGTACATGAGTTCTTCATAAAAAACCTTCGCATCTTCCGAGCTGTCGAAATACCCATATTTTACCCCCCATACTTTCCAGCAATTGGCCATTCGGTGGGCTACCTGCTTCACCGAAGTCTCCCTTCCCAAAGAGCCATCGGGCTGAGGTACTCCGGCTTTACGGAAATATTTCTGAGCCAGGATATCGGTTGCAATCTGACTCCAGCCTTTTGGAACCTCCACATTGGTCATCTCAAACACAATTTCTCCCGACGGATTACGGATAACCGAGGTCCGGTAGTCGTATTCAAATTGTTCGAAAACATTGATATCGTCCCGGGTATAACGCCGGGAGAATTCTAAACCGTTCGCAGATTGCGTATGAGTGGCCATAAAATGGGTTTGCTTTAAAAAGATTAGGAAAACACGATTCTTATTAACAAATTGTTATGCAGGTGACGAAAGTATTTTTTCATTCTCAGAATTCCTCGTCTGAAATATTAACACCTGTGGAAAAGAATGGTTGATAAATCGTGGATTGCAGGCGGGTATTCATTCTATTGATTTATACACAAGATTTGGACCACTATCCGCAAAAATAGTTTTGGTAAACCCCGGATAATCGTTTACCTGCAGATAATAAATACAGAAGCAGCTGGCTGATTTTGCTGGTTTCGGGAAGCGGGAAAGTTTTCGCACATTTGTAAGGTAATCAACACCATGAAGGACGCGATTTACCCTGCCTTACTGCACAGAAAAAGAACGCGTCGTAAATCTTTTGCGCTGCTCATCGACCCCGATAAGGCAGATACAGCGCAGACGGCCACCCTGATTGAGCTGGCGGTAAAAGCCGGAGTCGACTACCTGTTTGTGGGTGGAAGTCTGGTCGTTTCAGACCATCTCGACCAGCTCGTACAGCAGATTAAAGCCAGTTGTTCCATTCCCGTGGTCCTCTTCCCGGGAAGTCCCGCCCATATTACACCCTATGCCGATGCGCTCTTATACCTGTCCCTGATTTCAGGCAGAAATCCGGAACTGCTGATCGGTCAGCATGTGATCTCGGCCCCTGCGGTTCGTAAAAGCGGACTCGAAATTATGCCCACCGGCTATATGGTGATCGATGGGGGTGCGCCTACCACCGTTTCTTATATCAGCAACGCGCTCCCGATTCCGGCAGATAAACTGGAAATCGCCTTGTGTACGGCGATGGCAGGTGAAATGCTGGGCATGAAAATAATTTATATGGATGCCGGAAGCGGTGCCCGAAAAGCCATATCGACCGAGATGATTGAGCGGGTATCTGCTGCCATCGAAATTCCACTGATCATCGGTGGCGGTATACGTGATCCGGAAAAAGTTTATAGGAATGCCAAGGCAGGTGCCGACCTGATCGTAGTAGGTAATGCCATCGAAAAAGATGCTTCCCTTTTAGCCGAAATGACGGCGGCGATACAGAGTGTTTCGGTCTGATTTCTGCATTGTTAAGTTTCCCTTGTTTCTATTAAAAATTATCTGATAAATTCAGAAAAAGCTGTTACTTTGTCTGGTTAATAACTCTAATTAACCCATTTTTCTTTAAATGAAAAAAAACTCATCCATATCAATCCTTACCGGAATGGTATTGCACGCCTTCAACCAGCGTGGGTTTTTTGTAGCGCCCGTTTGCGTTATTTTTTCTGTTCGTCCCATTCCCTTTTGGGTACGACGTTGATACTCCGCATCCATAGTTTTCCGATTTAAGGATCTATGCCCGTAATCAGCCGGCACGCTCATTCAGTGACTCCGTCACTGACATTTATTTATCTCACGTATTCAATCAATGGAACAAGAACAAAAGTTCAGTATACAAATCGCAAATGCCTCCCACCAGGATTTTGCGCAGATTATTTGTGATGAAATGGAATCTTCGGCAAAAGCCCGTGGAACCGGTATCGCTAAAAGAAGTCCTGATTATATTAAAGAAAAAATGCGCGAAGGAAAAGCAGTGATTGCTTTCACCGATCTGGGTCTCTGGGCCGGATTCTGTTATATCGAAACCTGGAGCCATGGCGAATATGTTGCCAACTCCGGACTCATCGTGGCGCCCCCGTTCCGCAAAAGCGGACTGGCAAAAAATATAAAGAATAAAATCTTTGAACTCAGCCAGAAATTATATCCGGGTGCAAAACTTTTCGGATTAACCACCGGTCTCGCGGTCATGAAAATCAATTCGGACCTGGGTTACGAGCCCGTTACCTATTCTGAGCTCACGCAGGATGAAGCTTTTTGGGCAGGTTGTAAAAGCTGCGTGAATTATGAAATCCTGATGAGCAAAGACAGAAAAAACTGTATGTGCACCGCCATGTTATTTGATCCCAAAGAACATAAACCCAACGATACCGCGCAGGATTTTGTGAAACACAGCAAACTCTATGAACGCTTCATGAAAATAAAACAATGGGGATTGCTGAAACACCTGCTGCGTAAGGAAAAAGTGGATATGATCCTCGCAGAACTGGGTTTTCACCACAGCAGGAAATATAAAAAAGAAAAACTGGCTAAATAATTCAAATTGCAGCTTTCCATGAATCAAGAAAACAAGAAAGTGGTTTTAGCATACAGTGGCGGTCTCGATACCACGTATTGCGCGATCTATCTGAAAAAAATAAAAGGACTGGAAGTACATGCACTCACTGTCAATACCGGCGGATTCAGTCAGCCGGAACTGGATGCCATTGAAAAAAGAGCGAAGGTACTCGGGGTGACTTCTTTCAAATCGGTGGACGTAACAGAAGATTATTATCAGAGCTGCATTCGCTTCCTCATTTATGGAAATGTGCTTAAAAACGCAACCTATCCACTCAGCGTGAGCGCCGAAAGGATGGTGCAGGCCATCGCCGTTGCCAGATACACCGAAGAAATAGGAGCTGGCTATGTGGCCCACGGTAGTACCGGGGCGGGCAACGACCAGGTGCGTTTTGACATGGTATTTAACGGAATGGTGCCGCAAGCAGAAATTCTGACACCGATACGTGATTTAAAACTGACCCGCGAACAGGAAATCGAATTCCTGAAAGAAAATGGCGTGGAAATGAATTTTGAAAAAGCTAAATACAGCATCAATAAGGGCTTGTGGGGGACCTCGGTGGGCGGTCGCGAAACACTCAACTCAAAAGACTATCTGCCCGAAGAGGCTTGGCCCACACCGCTTACCGCGCATGATCCAATGAAGATCAATTTAAATTTTGAAAAAGGCGAACTCACCGGGGTGAATGAAAAATCATTCGATCATCCGGTGCGCGCCATCCAGTATCTGCAGTCCATTGCACAGCCTTTTGCCATCGGTCGCGATATCCATGTGGGCGATACTATTATTGGCATTAAGGGGCGCGTTGGCTTTGAAGCTGCTGCCCCGCTGATCATCATCAAGGCACATCATCTGCTGGAAAAACATACCTTAACGAAGTGGCAGTTATATTGGAAAGAACAGCTGGGTAGCTGGTATGGCAACTGGCTGCATGAAGGACAAATGCTGGACCCGACGATGCGTAACATTGAAAAATTCCTGGAAGACACACAGATAACGGTGAGCGGAAAAGTTTTTGCAACTCTGGAACCCCGTCGTTTTGTTGTAACCGGTATTGAAAGTGAACACGATCTGATGAGCAGTCGTTTTGGTACATATGGTGAAATGAATAGTGGCTGGACCGGCGATGACGTGAAAGGATTTGCGAAAATTTTCGGAAACCAAACGGCCATCTTTCATAAAATCAACGAAGGCGGTAATCACATAAAATGAAAAAGATCAGGATTGGCATTACGGGTGGGGCCGGATATACCGGAGGCGAGTTGATTCGCATATTGCTGCAGCATCCGCAGGCAGACGTCCTATTTGTTCAAAGCAAGAGTAACGCCGGACAGCCCCTGTCGAGTGTACACCAGGATCTTGCCGGTGATACAGAAATGAAATTTACGGAAACTCTTTCGCAGGATATTGACGTACTATTTCTTTGTTTGGGTCATGGAGAAACCAGAAAATTTCTTTCGGATAATCCAATGAATGCCGATATCCGGCTCATCGATTTGTCGCAGGATTTCCGGCTCGCTTCCAATAACTATTTATCTGACAAACCAAAACCTTTTATTTATGGATTGCCTGAACTGAACCGCGAGGAAATAAAGTCTGCCAGGTATATTTCCAATCCAGGCTGCTTTGCAACGGCTATCGAACTCGGACTGCTTCCACTGGCCCAACAGGGATGCCTGACCGAAGTGTATACCACTGGCATTACCGGGTCTACCGGAGCTGGTCAGGGTTTATCAGCAACATCCCATTTCTCTTGGCGCGCCAATAATATTCAGGCCTATAAAACACTTACCCACCAGCATCTGGGCGAAGTGAACCAGTCGCTTAACCAGCTTCAAAATGGATTCGGCTCCGGTAATCATTTACATTTTGTGCCCTGGCGCGGAAATTTCAGTCGCGGTATTTTCGTTAGCTCGCAATTGAAATGCAAAGAATCTTTGTTGACACTCATTACTATTTATAAGGAATTTTATGCGGGCCACCCATTCAGTTTTGTTAGTGAGGTACCTGTTTTTTTGAAACAAGTGGTCAATACCAATAAGTGTATTGTCCAGCTGGAAAAACAAGATGACCTGCTGGTGGTTCACTCCGTGATCGATAACCTTCTGAAAGGTGCCAGCGGACAAGCTGTTCAGAATATGAATCTGATGTTCGGACTGGATGAGGCCACCGGATTAAAATTTAAAGCGAATTATTTTTAAAAATTGTCGCCTCAGACTTAACAAAATATTGAACCTAAAAAATGAAACTCTTCGACGTATATCCGATCAACAATATCAGCATTATCCGGGCAAAGGGATCTTACCTCTGGGATGATGCCGGACAGCAATACCTGGATATGTATGGGGGTCATGCCGTGATTTCAATCGGCCACACGCATCCGCATTATGTTTCCCGGATTACCCATCAGCTAAACCTGGTCGGCTTTTATTCGAATTCGATCCGGATTCCAATACAACAGGAGCTTGCCGACAAACTCGGTCAGGTTTCCGAAAAAGAGGACTACCAGCTTTTTCTGTGCAATTCCGGCGCAGAAGCGAATGAAAATGCCCTGAAGCTTGCTTCTTTTTATAACGGAAGAAAAAAAATAATTGCCTTCAGCAAATCATTCCATGGCAGAACTTCCCTCGTGGTAGCCGCAACCGACAATCCGTCGATCGTTGCCCCGGTGAATCAAACCGATAACGTCGTTTTTCTGCCATTCAATGATGAACCGGCACTTGACAAATATTTTTCAGAACGCGGCAAAGAAGTTGCTGCCGTGATCGTAGAAGGAATTCAGGGCGTCGGTGGAATCAATATCGCATCGGATTCCTTTCTTCAAAAAATAAGAACTCTCTGCACAGAATATAATAGCGTCTTTATTGCCGACAGTGTGCAATGCGGTTATGGAAGAACCGGTTTGTTTTTCTCTCATGACTATGCCGGCATACAGGCAGATATTTACAGTATGGCAAAAGGCATGGGCAATGGTTTTCCGGTGGCAGGTATTCTGATCGCGCCATTCCTAAAACCAAAACACGGTATGCTTGGAACTACTTTCGGTGGCAACCATCTGGCCTGCGCGGCGGCATTAGCGGTGCTTGAAGTGATACAGGAAGAAAAACTGATGGACAATGCCAGCTTAACCGGAGAATTTATTTTAAATAGTCTGAAGGATATCGACGGACTAAAAAACATTCGGGGCAAAGGCCTCATGATTGGTTTCGATGTGGAAGGCAGCCTGAAAGACCTGCGCAAAAGTCTGCTAATCAATCAGCAGGTATTTACCGGAGAGGCCAAACCAAATACAATACGATTGTTGCCATCGTTGGCCCTGAGAAAAAAAGAAGCCGGAGAATTTCTGGAATCACTTACGGACGAAGTACATCAAATGCTATCACCCGCTAAACTGGTTCAGCCCGCATGAAAAATTTCATCTCCATTGCCGACGTGAGCGATCTGGATACCCTTATTCAACGAGCATTGCAGTATAAAAAAAATCCGTTCGCCGATAAATTCCTGGGACAAGGGAAAAAAATCGGTCTGCTATTTTTGAATCCAAGTCTGCGCACGCGGTTCAGTACCCAAATCGCTGCGCTTAATCTGGGAATGGAACCACTTGTATTTAATGTAGACAAAGAAGGCTGGGCACTCGAGTTTGAAGAAGAAGCCATCATGAGCGGGAGCAGCGTGGAGCATATCAAAGATGCTGCGCCGGTTTTAGGGAAATACTTTGATATTCTCTGTATTCGAACATTTCCTTCGCTAAATAACCGCGAGGATGATTACAGTGAGTTGTATATTAATCAGTTTATAAAATATGCCGGGATTCCGGTAGTAAGTCTGGAAAGCGCGACCTTACATCCCTTGCAAAGTTTAACGGATATCATCACGATCACGGAGTGTTTGCAAAACACCCCGCTAATTACGAAACCAAAAATTGTGCTTACCTGGGCGCCTCATATAAAACCATTGCCGCAATGTGTAGCCAATAGTTTTGCCCAGTGGATCAACGCCTGGGGGAAAGCAGATTTTGTCATCACGCATCCCGAAGATTATGAATTGGATGAAAGCTTTACAAAAGGAGCCCGTATTCTGCATTATCAGGAAGCTGCCCTCGAGGATGCGGATTTCATCTATGTGAAAAACTGGAGCACTTACAAAGACTACGGAAAAATGTATACCAACGATCCGGAATGGATGCTCACCAATGAAAAATTACTGCAGACGCATCAGGCAAAGGTCATGCATTGTCTGCCAGTGAGACGCAATGTGGAATTGAGTGATGAAGTGTTGGACGGTCCAAACAGCATCGTTACGCAGCAAGCCGGCAACCGCGTATGGGCGGCACAATCGGTACTCAGTGAAATACTTAATTCCTGATTATGGAAACGCTGTATGTAGTTAAGATTGGTGGAAATATTGTGGAAGACGATCTGCTGCTGACTTCCTTTCTAAAACAATTCGCTGCCCTGCCGTACAAAAAAATTTTGGTACACGGAGGAGGAAAACTAGCTACCCGCCTGGGAGAAAAATTAGGCCTCCCGCAGGAATTAATTGATGGCCGACGCATCACGGATGCGGAAACACTGAAAGTAGTTACAATGGTATATGCCGGATATATCAACAAAAATATTGTTGCCCAACTTCAGTCGCTCCAATGTAATGCCAGCGGCTTTTGTGGTGCAGACGGTAATTCCATTCTCGCCCATAAAAGAGAATTAGCCGGTATTGATTACGGATTTGCTGGTGATATTGACCAGGTGAATGTTTCCTGGTTTTCAAATTTGCTGCAGCAGGATATTTGTTGCGTGGTGGCACCGATTACGCACGACGGGAAAAATCAGTTACTGAATACCAATGCCGATACAATCGCACAGGAGATCGCAAAAGCAATGAGCCGGTTTTTTAAAGTCCGCCTGGTTTACACGTTTGAAAAATCCGGTGTACTGCTGGATATAAACGATGAACAATCGGTAATATCGAAACTGAACGCGATCGAATATGCCGAATTAAAACATTCCAAAAAAATATTCGCCGGTATGATACCAAAACTAGACAATGCCTTTGCGGCTGTCGGCCAGGGTGTTCAGCAGGTGATTATCGGGAAAGGCGAAATGCTGGATCAGCTCATTACCGGTTTATCCGGAACAACCATCAGTCATGAATAACCCATCGATAGAAACATTACAGACAGAGGCCATTGCCCTGTTAAAGGAACTTATTGCCACACCGTCATTTTCAAAAGAAGAAAACGATACGGCGGAATTACTTTGTGCTTTTTTTAACCGGCACGAGATTCCATTTTCACGCGTCGGAAATAATATTTATGCACGAAACAAACATTATCACAGCTCCCGTAAAAGTATTTTACTGAATTCGCACCACGATACGGTTCGTCCCAACAAAGCCTATAGTATAGATCCCTTTAGTCCACTGATAAAAGAGGGGAAATTATTTGGCTTGGGCAGCAACGATGCCGGCGGATGCCTGGTGAGTCTGGCGGCTGTTTTTCTCTATTATTACGGACAGGAAGAACCAAAACACAATATTGTATTTGCCGCCAGTGCGGAAGAAGAGATTAGTGGCGTGAACGGCATTGAACTGGTACTGCCCTACCTGGGACAAATTGATTTCGGCATTGTAGGTGAGCCCACGAAACTGGAGATGGCGGTTGCTGAACGCGGGCTGATGGTGATTGATTGTATCGCATCCGGCCGCCCGGGGCATGCCGCCCGTAATGAAGGAGAAAACGCATTGTACAAGGCACTTGAAGACATTGACTGGATTCGCAATTTTCGGTTCAGCAAAAAGAGTGAGCTGCTGGGAGAAACACGTATGAGCGTTACCGTTATAGATACAGAAAACAAACAGCATAATGTGGTCCCTGCGCAATGTAAATATGTGATAGACGTGCGGGTGAATGAATTATATAGTTTTGAAGAAATCCTGGACGCGTTAAAAGTAAACCTGAAGAGTAGTTTTAAGCCACGGACGACGCGAATGAAATCAACCTCTATTCCGCTCGACCATCCATTGATCAAATCCGGTATCCGGCTGGGCAAAGGTTATTACGGATCACCGACGACTTCGGATAAAGCACTCATGCCATTTCCTGCACTGAAAATGGGCCCGGGAGATTCTGCCAGAAGTCATACGGCAGATGAGTATATTTATATAGAAGAAATCAACCAGGGTATTGCCACTTATATTAATCTGCTGGATGGATTCGTTTAGGAAAGTGTGGAAGTTAGAAAGGGTGGAAGGATGGGTGCAAATAAAATATTAAGTATTAAAAAATGAAACTCTGGAGCAAAGAAGGATCTGACACTAATAAACGCATCGAGGAATTCACGGTGGGACGTGATCCGGAATTTGATATGTTGTTGGCGAAGTATGATGTACAGGCTTCCATGGCGCACGCAAAAATGCTGGCATCCGTAAATATGCTCACCAATGAAGAAGCGACTTCCATACAGACAGAACTTGAAAATATTCAGCAGGAGATTTTGGAAAACAAATTCAGGATCGAAGAGGGAGTGGAAGATATCCATTCCCAGATTGAATTAAACCTTACAAAAAAAATTGGAGAGGCCGGTAAAAAAATTCACAGTGGCCGGAGCCGTAACGATCAGGTAGCCGTAGATATCAAATTATTTCTTCGCACCGAAATACAGGAATTGAAATCAGAGGTAAAAAATCTGTTTGACCTCTTGATGAAGCTGAGCGAACAGTACCGTCATGATTTATTACCCGGTTACACGCACCTGCAAATCGCGATGCCGTCTTCCTTCGGACTTTGGTTTAGTGCTTATGCCGAAAGCTTGATAGACGACCTCGAGATACTGAGCGCCGCTTTTCAGGTAGTTAATAAAAATCCCCTCGGTAGCGGCGCGGGCTATGGATCTTCTTTTCCGCTAAACCGGAAAATGACGACCGACTTGCTTGGTTTTAACAGCCTGCACTATAACGTTGTCTATGCGCAGATGAGCCGGGGAAAAACGGAAAAGCTGGTTTCTTTCGGGACGGCTACGGTAGCGGCAACCCTTTCCAAACTCGCAATGGACTGCTGTTTATACATGAATCAAAATTTTGCTTTCATTTCTTTTCCCGATGAACTTACAACAGGAAGCAGTATCATGCCGCATAAAAAAAATCCGGATGTATTTGAATTGATTCGGAGTAAGTGTAATCGTATCCAGTCTGTTCCCAATGAACTCAGTCTGCTGATGAACAACCTCCCGTCCGGTTACCACCGGGATATGCAACTCACCAAAGAAATTTTATTTCCTGCCCTGCAGGATTTAAAAGCCTGCATCGCCATGACGATGCTGATGCTGTCTGAGGTGAAAATCAGAAAAGGTATTCTGCAGGATGAAAAATATAAATATCTCTTTAGCGTGGAAGCCGTGAATGAACTCGCCAATCAGGGCGTTCCCTTCCGCGAAGCATATAAAACCATCGGCAATCAGATTAATAATGGTGAATTTACTTTCGACCAGACAAAGACACTAAATCATACCCATGAAGGAAGTCTGGGCAATCTGAATCTTCCTGAAATAAAAGCTGAAATGGAAAAGGTTTTAGCTAAATTTTAACCCTGTCAGGCATTCACTATTCCGGAACCACCCGCTGTGGCGTATCCTTTCCTTTAATAATGGAACCTGCACTCAAGGCAATTGCGCGGATGATTTCTGTCATATTATGCATGTCGAGCGTCGAAAATTCATCTCCCCGCTGATGATAATATTTTTCCGAATCCATTTTAGAAGTTGAAATAGTATGTGCGGGCACTCCTTTTTTCGCAAGGGATGCATTGTCGGATCGTAGGAATAGATTTTGTTCAGGATATGGATCCGGATAGAATCTGAACCCGGATTTTATGAGATTTCTATCCAGCATGGAACCAAGATTCGATTTTTCATACCCGGTAATAAAGGCTGAATTATTCCCCCATTTACTTCCCGTTCCAATCATCTCGATGTTCAGCATTGCACTGATTTTTGAGGGGTTTATTTTTTTCGCGAAATAAGCGGATCCGAATTCGCCAATTTCCTCTGCTGTAAATGCAGCAAAAATAATGGTACGCTGATTATTACCCAGCCTGCTGAAATACTTCGCCAGCGTTATCACGGCCGTAGTTCCGGATGCATCATCATTGGCACCGTTGTAAACGGAATCTCCGTTTGCGTCCGGAGCACCCATACCCAGATGATCGTAGTGTGCGGAAAAAATAACGTACTCACTTGATTTGGATTTCCCTGGAAGGATCCCCACTACATTGGTCAGATGCTGAATTTTTTTTAATTGTGAAATATGAATAGAAAATCGTTTGGGATCACTGTTAGATAAAATAAAAACCCGGTTTCCTGACCCCACAAACTGCGGCATATGCAGGCTTGCCAGACTTTTGAATTGACTACTGAATGAACTGTCCACTAATATCAGGGCGTTATCGCCGGCATCCAGATATTTATATACAGCAGAAATAAAGTTCTCTCCTGTTCTAACAAATACTTTTTTATAATGTGCCTGCTCTGTAATGATGACGGAAGAATCTGAAGAAAAAGCAAAGATGTTTTGCTTTTCTAAAGGTCTCTGGTCCAGTGTGCAGGAAATGTTAACAGACAACGGATCTGCCAACGTAAAACGCTGCCGGTAATCATTTGTTCCGGGAAGAGGTTTCAATCCGGCGGCTTTAAATTCATGAATAATAAAATTGGCCGCTTTTTCAATCCCGCCTGTATACACTTTTCTGCCCTGCATATTGTCGGCAGATAAGGTCATTTCTATACGCGTTACTTCAGATTCTATGATCGAAGAAGTGGACTGGGCGGAGGCTGTATGAACATTGAAAAGTAGCGTGGCAATAAATACTAAACGCATATCGGGTCCTGAAGGATTGTAAGCTATCATTTCTTTAAACTTGACAGTTTTATAAGCTCATCATTTCTTTGAACTTAACGGTTTGTCGCCGGCTGACTTCAATTTTTTCGCCCCCTTTTAATTCGAGCAAAAGTCCCCCATTGAAATAAGGTTCGATTTTTTCAATGAGCCGAAGGTTTACAATATGTTTTCGATTGGCCCGAAAAAAAACTTTTTCATCCAGTCTTTCTTCCAATGCGTTCAACGATTTTAATATGAGCGGTTTATGGGTATTGAAATAAATTTTTGCATAGTTGCCCACACTCTCAAATAGTCTGATTTCTGCCAGTTTAACGAACCAGCATCTTTCGCCGTCCTTCACAAATACCTGGTCGGATTCCTGCAGCAGACTTTTATTTACGTTTATATTTTCATCCAGCTCAGACAAGCCAGTCCGGCTTTCTTCCAGATGTAATTTTTGTAACGCATCTGCCAGTCTGCGGGGTTCCACCGGCTTCAGCAAATAATCCAGCGCATTTACTTCAAATGCTTTTAGTGCATATTCGTCGTAAGCGGTGGTAAAAATAACGTCGGGAGCCTTGTCCAGTTCCGACAGCATATCGAAACCGGTTTTACCTGGCATCTGTATATCCAGAAAAATCAGATCCGGATTCAGACTATCGATTTTTTCGATGCCCTCATTGGCATTCGCTGCTTCGGCCACAATTTCTATTTCCGGAAATTCCAGCAACAACTTTTTTAATTCGTTGCGTGCAAGCCTTTCATCATCTATAATGACTGCTCTGATCATAAAATGCATTTACGTTAATGGAATATGTAATTCGGCTTCTACTGTATTATCATTGATCTCGCGAATATTAAAATTTGCTTGTTCTCCAAATAAAAGATACAACCGGTTGCGGGTGCTCATTAATCCGAACCCATGTTCGTTGCCCGATTTATCCAGTCGACCGGTATTTCTGATCAGCAGTTGATGATAACGTTCCTTCATAATCGAAACAATGGTGACCGTTCCGCCGCTCACCTGTTTGCTAATACCATGTTTGATCGCGTTTTCCACGAGGGTCTGCAACATCATGGGCGGTATGGGTTGCATTAAAGTATTCTCCGCAATCTCATAATTCACCTCCAGCCGGTCTTCGAAACGAATATGCTCCAGTGCCAGATAGTCTTTGACAATATTCAATTCTTTTTCGAAAAACACCGTTTCCTGTTTCTCCGTCTGCATACTGCTTCTTAAAATATTACTGAGTTCAGTGATGGCCTTTCTGGCACGAATTGGATTCTCATCGATGAGTGCGCGGATACTGTTGAGGGCGTTAAAAATAAAATGCGGATTGATATG
>JAYWCS010000361.1:0-6513 GCA_043780315.1 Bacteroidota bacterium
TTACACTTATCCGGACCGCGTTAATATCACCCAGCAAAGTCATGACGCCATTTTCCCCTGGTATATCGTGAGTGAATTACCAGCGGGTGTGAGGGGACTTCTGATTGCTGCCATTTTCGCTGCCGCAATGTCTTCACTCAGCGCGGGTCTTAATTCCGTATCAACTGCGCTCATTACCGATTTTTATAAAAAAATATTTTGCCAAAAGACTGACGGTCAGTACCTGCAAACTGCAAAATATACAACGCTTATCGTGGGTTTGATCGCAATAGGTTTCTCTCTTTTTATTGCCAACAGGGGAGTGCTTTCTTTCCTGGATGAATACATAAAGATCATGGGACTTTTTTCCGGAGGTGTTGGAGGTGTTTTTCTGCTGGGCATATTTGTGAAGAGAGCGAACGCGCAGGGTGCCTTCGCCGGTTTATTGACTAGTGGTATCAGTCAGTTCCTGATTAGTAATTATACTTCCCTGCATTTTATGTTGTACTCGCTGGTGGGTCTGGTAGTATGCTTTGCCACGGGATGGCTGGTCAGTTTTTTTTATGCGCCACCTACTACAGAGGCGCGTGACTTCAGCTACAGTAGAAAGAAAAAAACTTTTATCATGCAAAACGGATCTGAAAAATAAAAATATATATGGTAAATACTTTAGGTAAAACTGTCAAGAAATCCCAATCACGTCCTCTAACAACACAACACATGAATACAAATTCGAATGAGAAATTCAGGGGACTATGGCCTGCAATATTTACACCCACCGCTGGGGATGGAAATTTAAATGTTCGGGAACTCGAAAAACTCCTGGAATTATTAATTAGTCAAAATGTGGATGGAATTTATTTGCTTGGATCTACCGGGCAGGGATTTTTATTCAGTGAAAGCCAGCGTAAAGAAATCGCGGCCTCAACAGTGGAGATCGTCAACGGTCGTCTGCCGGTCATTGTGCAGGTGGGTGCGTTGAATACAAACGAATCAGTACGCCTGGCAAAACATGCAGCGGAACAGGGTGCCGATGGAATTTCTTCTGTGGGCCCGATTTACTACGCGGCATCACCCAAAATGGGGATTGAACATTTGTCAAAAATTGCGCGTGCCACCGAACTGCCTTTTTTTCCTTACCAGATTGGGCAATCAGTCATGAATCAGGAAATGATCGATCAGCTCAAAAAACTGCCCAATATGGCAGGAATGAAACTCACCACATCGAACCTCGTCGATATAAGTAATATTCATAACAAGGCCGGAAGTTCCTGGAAATTGTTTAGCGGTGCAGATGATCTGCTTTGTCATGCAGCCTTATGTGGTACGGTCGGAGCGATCGGAACGACATACAATTTATTGGGACCGGTATGTAAACATGTACGGGAAGCCTTTCTTAATGGAGACACGGCGCTCGGAACAAGCTTTATGTTAGCTATGCAAAAATTCATCGACGCCATTCTTCAGGATGATGCAGACTGGAGTTTTTTCAGAAGAGCAATGCAATTAAAATACAGTATAGATATCGGTGATCCGCTTGCGCCGTTGTTGCCGGTTAAGCTTCCCTGGACGGACAATGAAATAATGAACATGGTAGATCAATTAGAAAAAACGGGTTATAGTAAGAACCTATCTTAATGAAAAACACAGGGTATAAAAAATCAGCAGAACTGCTGGAGCGTGCAAAAAAAGTACTCGCTGGTGGTGTTTCCTCTGAATTTAGGAAAGCCAATTATCCTCATGCCATGTTTTACACCCATGGCGAGGGAAGCCGGATCTATGATGTGGATGGTAACGAATACCTTGATTTCACCCTTAGTCAGGGACCATTGATACTGGGTCATTCGCATCCTGAAGTTGTTCAGGCAGTGAGTGAATATTCCATGCAAGGTCAGCTCTTTGCCGGCCAGCATATCCAGGAACTTCAACTGGCTGAAAAAATTCAGGAGATTATCCCCTCTGCAGAAAGAATGCGTTTTTGCCTCGATGGATCAGAAGCGGTGCAGACTGCATTTCGTCTGGCCAGAGCGATTACCGGCAAAAAAAAATTCCTTCGGTTTGAAGGGCATTACCATGGATGGCTCGATAATGTATGTTGGGGTATCTCAGCGCCCTCCGCTTTTGAGCTGGGCAACAGGGAAAATCCAACGGTATTTCCCTGGACCGAAGGGTTACCTGAATTTTCCACAAGAGAATTCATCATTATTCCTTGGAATGATTCTGAATTATTTCGGGAGACGATGCATAAACATCATCATGAAATTGCGGCGGTCATTACTGAGCCGGTCATGTGTAATAATGGATGTATAACACCGCAGGAAGGTTACCTGGAATTACTACGCGAATTATGCACCCAATTACACACCGCATTGATTTTTGATGAAGTGATCACAGGATTCCGATTGGGACTGGGTGGTGCGCAAAAACATTTTGGCGTCACACCCGATCTTTCTGTTTTTGCCAAAGCAATGGCCAGCGGTTACCCCATCAGCGCCATAGTTGGAAAAGAAGAATGGATGAGACCGATTTCTGAAGGGCGGGTCATTCATGCCGGTACAATGAATTCAGGAAATAGTTCGGTGGCCGCCGCGCTGGCTACCATCAAAGTGCTGGAAATGGAAAATACTTATTCCAGACTTTTTCAGTTCGGACAGCAACTAATTTCGGGATTGAAAACGATAGCAAAAGAAACCGAACAAAATCTGATCGTTATGGGACCGGGTCCGATGTTTTGTATTGCATTCACACAACAGGAAACATCAGTGAAAGAATACCGGGATACTTTATTGTTTGACCGAAAGAAACTCGCGACATTCATTGCGCGCATGCATGACCGGAATATACGAATCATCGGTAGAGGCCTCTGGTACCTGAGTCTGGCTCATAGTGAAGAAGATATCGAAAGAGCGCTGACTGAGGCCCGGGACGTTTTAACTGAAATGAAAAGATCGGAAAATTCATGAATATAGATATCGCCACGATGCTGGAGTCGGTTTTTCCCAAAGAACGCATTCGGAGTCGTTTGATCGATCGGGTGGCGTTTTCTTTCGATGCCGGATTTTATACCCTGGAGCCTAAGGCGATTGTACAACCTATATCAGAAAAAGAAATCGGCGATCTCTTTCGGTTTTCCCATGAATACAATGTGCCTCTAATGTTTCGGACTGCTGGAACCAGTTTGTTCGGACAGGCCGTAACCGACGGAATTTTGGTTGATGTTGCCACATACTGGAAGAAGATCTGGGTGAAAGAAAAAGAAAACCGGGTAAGAGTGCAACCAGGTATTACGGGCGCTTTGGTCAACCGTCAGTTGAAATCAAGTAAAAGAAAAATAGGACCCGAACCGTCCAGTATCGATTCGGCGATGATGGGTGTTAACGAATCGAATAATTCCAGCGGCATATGCTGCGGCGTCAAATTAAATGCGTACCATACGTTACAGTCGATGCGCTTCATACTTCCTGACGGGCATATTTATTCCACCGGGCATAAAGAAGACTACGGGCGTTTTGAAAAAGAATCTCCTGAAATTTTTTTGAATCTCAAGGATTTTCGTGACCAGATTCTGCAGAATAACTGCTTGCGAGATAAGATAGCTGCTAAGTACAGGATAAAAAATACGGTCGGATATTCACTCAATGCATTTCTGGATTTTGAACATCCCGTTGATATTCTCGCTCACTTGCTGATTGGCGCTGAAGGAACACTGGCCTTTATTTCTAAAGCTGTTTTAAATACGGTTCCCACTAATCCGTTTAAAGCCACAGCACTCTTTATTTTCAATTACATAACTGATGCCTGCGGGGCAATAAGCCAATTTGCGCTTTCTAGTGCGGATGCGATTGAATTAATGGACCGCGCTTCTCTGCGAAGCATCGAACATATTAAAGACATTCCGGTACAACTTGCTGGCCTGCCGCCGAATGTTGCGGCGCTACTCGTCGAATATTCAGCAGACAACGCTGCAGCACTTCTGGAAAAATTACATGCGTTTGAAACGTTTTCTGATACGCCGTCTTTAATCATACCGTCGAGATTTACAACCAACCCTGCCGAGCAGGCTCTGCTCTGGAAACTAAAAAAAGGGCTTTTCCCCGCTGTAGGTGCAGTAAGGGCCAGGGGTACAACGGTAGTTCTGGAGGATATTGCGGTGCCGGTGGAAAGGCTGGGTGAGGTGATAGTGGATTTACAGAAACTTTCTGTTGAATCGGGATACCACGACGCGATAATTTTCGGATACTCAAAAAATCGTAATATTCATTTTGTTATACCCCAGTCTTTTGATTCTTCGACTGAAGTAGAACGTTATGATTATTTTATTCAGCATCTCGTAAGCATGGTAGTAGATAATTATGGGGGATCACTGAAAGCAGAACATGGTACCGGAAGAAATATGGTGCCTTTTTTGGAAACGGAATGGGGACCGGAAGCCTGTCAGATTATGACGGAATTGAAACGTGTAGTCGATCCCTACAATATTTTGAATTCAGGTGTAATAATCAACGGAGATCAAAATGCACACCTTCGCAATCTGAAATCACTTCCGGAAATTGAGCATGAAGTAGATAAGTGTATCGAGTGTTGTTACTGTGAGTTTAGATGTCCTAGCTGGAATATTACGCTCACACCCCGGCAAAGAATTGTTGTGCGCCGGGAGATGATAAGAAGTAAAAATCACAAAGGCCGACTGAATAAATTGCGTGATGAGTTTCAATATGATGGGCTCGACACCTGCGCAGTGGACGGATTGTGCGCGACGACCTGCCCGGTAAATGTCAATACCGGAGCCCTGGTCAAAAGGTTAAGACATGAGAGCCATACTCACCGACAGGAAAAAACTGCCTTATTTCTCGCGAAACGTTTCGGAGCAATGCAGAGAATGGTTAAAAGTTTATTGAAAACAGGCGAAGCATGCAATCATGTTCTGGGTAGTCGGTTTATGGAGCGCCCGACAAGACTGATCAGTAAGCTGTTTAACAGTTTTCCATTATGGAATAATCAGCTGATCGTTTCCAGCCGGATAAACCCATCGATAAAAAATAACGATGAAAAACTGCCGACAGTTGTATATCATCCGATCTGTATTTCAAGATTGGTGGGCGGCTTGGCCGACAGAAATAAAAAAAATATTGTCGATAGTTTTTTCAGCGTCTCAGCTAAATCAGGAGTTCGGGTAATCATTCCCTCTTCGATCAATGAAATCTGTTGCAGTCAGCTTTTCTCTTCCAGGGGATACGCATCGGCATGGCGATATATGGCAAACAAAACTGTGGAATGGCTTTGGATTACAACGTCCGAGGGGAAATTGCCGGTAGACATGGACGTTAGTTTATATAATTTCAGTTTGAATCAATCAGGCCTTACGCTGACACCGGAAAATAATAAACGTCTGGGAAAAATGCTTATACTGGACTGTATCGAATCTCTGGAAGAATTTGTAATGCCCCGGGCTTCAATCGTCAAGACAAAACAACGAATCGTTTTACGTCCAGCTTGTTCTCTGTATAAGATGGATTTGGACCATCGGTTCCTTAAACTGGCAGAAATGTTTGGTGAAAAAGTCGATTTGCCGCGTGAATCAGGATGTTGTGGAATGGCGGGTGATCGCAGATTTCTTTTTCCTGAGTTCACGGCTTCGGCCACAGA
Source organism: Bacteroidota bacterium (assembly GCA_043780315.1). GTDB lineage: Bacteria > Bacteroidota > Bacteroidia > Chitinophagales > Chitinophagaceae > Puia. The sequence continues at coordinate 5,626 of JAYWCS010000361.1, forward strand.
AAAAGAAGTGGAGGAAGTCAGACAGAATGATTATGACGGATATTATTCAACGGCCAAAACCTGTGAAATGGCTCTATCGCAGGCCGTAGATAAAAATTATGAATCTATTTTATATCTTGCTGACGAATGCATTTGAAAAAAAACTGATCATTTAAAATTAGTCAACATGTCCAACAAAGAAAAGAAAATCCGTGTTTTGGTAGTGGGTTGTGGAAATATGGGAAGCTCACACGCTGCTGCTTATCATATGGATGAAGATTTCGAGATCTGTGGCCTCGTGAGTAGGGGAGACAGTAAAAAAATCCTGAATAAAAAATTAAATGCTCAGTACCCACTTTTCGATGATTTTGAATTAGCATTGCTTAAAACAAAACCGGATGCAGTTTGCATTTCAACTTATCCGGATACCCACGAACATTTTGCCTGTGAAGCTATGGAAGCAGGCTGTCATGTTTTCGTCGAAAAACCCATCGCCGATTCCGTAGATGCTGCGCTCCGCGTACAGGAAGCCGCACGCAAAACGCATAAAAAGCTCGTTGTCGGGTATATTCTTCGTCACCATCCTTCCTGGGAGCGTTTTGTTTCTATTTCTCAACAGCTCGGGAAACCACTCGTGATGCGAATGAATCTCAATCAGCAAAGCGACGGAGATATGTGGACGCTTCACCGGAATCTGATGAAAAGTCTGAGTCCCATTGTTGATTGCGGGGTTCATTATATTGATGTGATGTGCCAGATGACGGGTTCCAAACCGGTTCAGGTTCACGCGGTCGGGGCCAGGCTGACAGAAGAGATTCCGCAGGGTAACTATAACTATGGACAACTGCAGATCAAATTCGAAGACGGATCGGTGGGTTGGTATGAAGCCGGCTGGGGACCGATGATGAG
>JAYWCS010000362.1:0-9114 GCA_043780315.1 Bacteroidota bacterium
CACCATCGCCGATTTATTGAGTAAGAAAAAAGACGACCTGATGCCGCCGGTACCCAAGGGAAGCGGATACCATCTCCTGCAGCTGAATTATTTTCTCGCTATGTCGGCCTATCTGGGAAGTCATTTACTGACTTCCGTATTCATCGTGTTTATTATTTTATCGTTGCTGAGAATATTATTCATGGCGGTCATTGCCAGCAAACAACATCGCTGGGAAATAAAATACGGACTCAAACCTTTTTGGAGCCAACAAGGTCACGACGCTCCACTGGTAAGCATTATTGTTCCCGCCTATAACGAAGAAGTGAATGCCGTCAGCTCCGTGGAGAATTTATTGCGAACCGACTACCCGAATTTCGAAATCATATTTATCGACGATGGAAGCAAAGACCATACATACGAAAAAGTTAAAACCGCTTTTTCCGGAAACAGTCGCGTACGCGTTTTAACGAAAGTGAACGGGGGCAAAGCCTCTGCATTGAATTACGGTATCGAGCAATCGGCCGCTGAATTTGTGATTTGTATCGATGCGGACACGAAATTATTACCGGATGCGGTTTCCAAACTCATGATGCATTTCGGGGATGTCAAATATCCCAACGGCAAAAAAGTAGGGGCCGTCGCTGGGAACGTAAAAGTGGGCAACCTGGTCAACGTGCTCACCAAATGGCAATCCATCGAATATATCAGCAGCCAGAATTTCGATCGAAAAGCCTTTGCGTATGTCAATGCGATCACGGTTGTGCCCGGAGCCATCGGGGCCTTCCGTAAATCAGCGCTGGAAGAAGCAGGTGGTTTCACCACCGATACCCTGGCAGAGGATTGCGATGTGACGATCCGCATGTTACGATGTAATTACATTATAGAAAATGAAAATGGCGCGATCGCTATGACCGAAGCGCCGGAAACCGTTAAAATGTTTATCAAACAACGGTTCCGCTGGAGTTTTGGCGTGATGCAGACTTTCTGGAAAAACCGGGACATGCTTTTTAACACGAAAAACAAATCCCTCGGCTGGATTGCCTTACCCAATATTCTGTTGTTTCAATATATTATCCCCTCGATCATTCCACTGGCAGATTTCTTTATGCTGGTCGGACTACTGACTGGGAATGCGGCTAAAATTGGTAAATATTATCTCGTCTTCATGCTGGTAGATTTGGCGGTGGCCATTCTCGCCTTCAGTTTTGAGAAGGAAAAATTGAGCAAGCTGGTGTGGCTGATCCCCCAGCGTCTGGTATGGCGCTGGCTGCTTTGGTTTATCCTATTTAAATCCTTCCGAAGAGCGATAAAAGGGGAGTTACAGCATTGGGGCGTGCTGAAGAGAACGGGGAACGTAAAAGAAATTCCTTCCCTTCAACAAGTTTGATCTACGGAGTGGCCCCTCCATTTCACGATTTTGCCTTAATTTCGAAGTTCCTAAATACAAAAATTAACCAGTTTTATGGCTGAAGTTATTTTAATGCCACGGCTTAGTGATACGATGACGGAAGGGGTGATTGCTGCCTGGCATAAAAAAGTGGGTGACAACGTGAAAAAAGGCGACCTGCTCGCAGAAGTGGAGACCGATAAGGCGACTATGGATCTTGAAAGTTATAAAGATGGAACTCTTTTATTTACGGGCACCGACAAAGGCGGAAAAATACAGGTAAATGATTTACTGGCCATCATCGGGAAGCCCGGGGAAGACATCAGCTCCCTGGTGAAGAACAGCGGGGCTCAAGCCGCAGCTTCCGCAACCCCTCCAGCTTCGACCCCGGCGCCTGCGCCTGCGACAACGACAGCCGAACCCGCTGCCAAAACCTCCACGCCCGGCTTGGATCTAACCAGCATGACCGAAGTGATTCTGATGCCCCGGCTCAGCGACACGATGACCGAAGGGGTTGTCGCCTCCTGGAATAAAAAAGTTGGTGATCAGGTAAAGAAAGGAGATGTGCTTGCCGATATCGAAACCGATAAAGCAACCATGGAACTCGAAAGTTATAAGGAAGGAAAATTATTGTATATCGGTGCTGAAAAAGGAGAGAAGATAGCGGTGAATGATTTACTGGCCATCATCGGAACAGAAGGCAAAGTAGATGTGGACGCTATTGTTAATGCAGCAAAAAATAAAGGAACTGCACCGGCCACAGAAACTAAAACAGCTACCCCGGTGGTGGAAACAAAAGTAGCAACAGCCGCCGCGGAAACAAAAAATGTTCAAATCAAAAGCAACGAAGCGGTTAACCCCATACTCAATGGCAACGGCCTAATCATCGCCTCTCCGCTGGCAAAAAAACTGGCCTCTGAAAAGGGTATCGATCTCGCCAGTTTGCATGGTAGTGGCGATAACGGACGCATCGTGAAAAAAGATGTGGCCGAATTTTCACCGGTTTTGGCCAGTACAACCGCAACCCCAACACAAAAAGCCACTTCTCCTGCGATCGCAACGGCTCCGGCTGGTCAGGTCAGCTTCGACGAAGTGCCTGTTTCGCAGATGCGCAAGATCATCGCCAAACGTTTGGCCGAAAGCAAATTCTCCGCGCCGGAATTCTATCTCACCATCACCGTAGATATGGATCAGGCCGTGGCGAGCAGAGGAAAAATAAACGAAACCGCATCCGTTAAAATATCTTTCAACGATTTTGTACTCAAGGCCACCGCGCTGGCACTGAAGAAACATCCAACTGTGAACAGCAGCTGGATGGGCGACAAGATTCGCGTAAATCATCATGTCAATATCGGTGTAGCAGTGGCAGTGGAAGACGGATTACTGGTGCCTGTGGTGCGGTTTGCAGACAGTAAATCGCTCTCACAGATTTCGGCCGAAGTAAAAGATTTCGTTACCCGTGCGAAGAATAAAAAACTGCAACCGGCAGACTGGGAAGGCAGTACTTTTACCATTTCCAATCTGGGTATGTTTGGTATCGACGAATTCACGGCCATCATCAACCCACCGGATGCGTGTATACTGGCCGTGAGCTCGATTCAGCAGATACCCGTTGTAAAAAATGGCGCGATCGTTCCGGGTAATGTGATGAAACTGACCATGACCTGCGATCACCGCGTAGTGGATGGTGCCAGTGGGGCAGCCTTTCTTCAAACGCTAAAAGGGCTCTTGGAAGAGCCCCTGCGAATGCTAGTATAACCGTCTACATATTAAGAAGTTTAGAGTACCGCTACTTTGGTACTGATCGTCTGACTCCCATTTTCTGCAACCAGCACATAGATGCCTGATTTCAGTGGAGCGTTATCCATTTGCAGCAGCTGGTGCCCTGTATTTAACTGAATTGTTTTCAGGGCAACCCGGTTTCCATTCAAATTAAACAAGCTAAAAACATAGTTGCCGGATTTATCTGCATTCACCCGGAACTGCACGGCATGGGTATTCGAAGCAGTGATCGATTGTAGTTGAAAAGAAGTTTCACTGTTGAATGAAATCATTTGCACCGGAGAATATGCCATTTCACCGTCCGCAGAAATAATACGAAGCCGGTAAGCATAGGTTCCATCGGGATTATTTAGTGGATCCAGTAGCTGAAAAGAACTAACAGTATTCAGCTGATCGGCACTCATTTGCCGAATCACTTCAAACTTGTTTCCATGATCGGCCCTTTCAACGTACATCGCAGACAATGTTCCTTCTCCACCCAGTTTCCATGTAATATCGGCTGACTGGTTCACCGCCTTTACGTTGAAATAATCAAATACAACCGGCAGAACGGTTGATCCGTTCAATACAAAATCATCGTATACAAAACGGTTCAGGCCACCGGTCGACACCGTGGCATTATAACCATATAAACGAAAAATAACTTTTGCTGGTAAATTCATAAAAGGAACCCCCAAAACAACCGCCGTTGCCGGAGCGCTATTCTGGGTTAACACACCACTCGCCACGTCGGATGCATAATTATCCAGACTGCTGCGCAACGACCAGTTGTTGGGTCCTGATCCGGCGGCTGTACCTGTTGTACTCCGGCGGATCTGCAGGGCCATATTCGAAATGGTAACCGTATGACCGGCAGTAGGCGTTACTGAAAACTCGAGATACGCATTCAGATCGATGGCACCCGCCGGCCAGTTACCTTCACCATAATACAGCGTTCCACCGTTGTAGGCACCCATTGCAATAGAGCTTCCCAGCGAAGCATTTCCAGCTATACTGTTGGCTGCACCCGTTCCGGCTAAAGTGCCGTTAAAATTCCAGGAAGCGACCTGGGCCTGCATCAATGTTGCCATCAGAACGGCCGGTAATAGAACGGAAATTATTTTTTGAATACGTGTTGACATAAAATACAGATTGAAAACATCCAATGTATCCGAATTCCGTACCACTAGACAATTGATTGATTTTCAACGAATTAATTTTTTTATTTTTTCCCATTCCGGGACACTATTCCGAACTAAAGAGCCGAATCCCTTTATAAGCAGGACTTTACGCAAGTTTCCTGTAAGTTTCTTACCTTATTGTTTTGTTATTCATTTCCCGACTGCATCCGATGATCGTATACCGCTCTACCATACAACTATTACGTTTTCATTTTTCCTTGTTTCTGATGCCCGTATACTGGTTTGCCCTGAGTCAGGTGGTTCGCCCCCTGGCCGGTCGTGCCCTGTTGATATTCTTAATCCTGCACCTATTAATATATCCTTCCAGCAATGGATTCAATAGTTATATGGACCGGGATGAAGGCAGTATTGGGGGGTTGAAAAACCCGCCTCCGCCCACCAAACAGCTTTTGCAAGCCAGTTTGTTGATGGACAGCCTCGCGATTTTACTCGGTTTTTTAATCAGCCCCTATTTTGTCCTGGGTACGTTGTTATACATAATAGCTTCCCGGGCATATAGTGCCCGGTCGGTGCGATTAAAAAAATATCCTCTGGTTGGATACGGTATCGTGGTCATTTGTCAGGGTGCACTCGTCTTTTTTATGGTCTATCATGGTGCCCAGGCCCAGCTCAGTTTGCGGGTGCCCTCGCTGGGAATGATTTCTGCATCTTTACTCATCGGCGGATTTTATCCGCTCACCCAGATCTATCAGCATGCCGCGGATGCGAAAGACGGGGTGCGGACCCTCAGTGCGATGTTGGGGATCCGGGGGACGTTTATATTTTGCGGTATCCTGTATATAATTGCTTTTTCTGTCCTGGCATTTTTCTTTATCCTGTCACTCGAAATAAAAGAATTTCTAATTTTGACGACCTGTATGCTTCCGGTTCTCGTATACTTTATGATATGGGCGATAAAAGTTTGGAAAAGCCCTCTGCAGGCCGACTTCCGACAAACGATGCGTATGAATACCATTGCTTCCGTCTGCAGCAGCATCGGATTTATATTCGTATGGCTGATGCAGTATGTATAACCTCTTTAAAATAAATGATTGAGCCAGATTAAATCCATTGGTACTGCCGTTCCGGCCTTCAAGCACGAGCAATCGGAGATACTTCATTTCATGAGCCGCATTTATGCTTTCAATGAAAAAGACAGAAGAAGTCTGAAATTTTTATATCACCAAAGCGGAATTTCAAATCGCTATTCGGTGATTCCGGATTATAGTCTGCCCCCGGCAGCCTGGGAATTTTATCCGCCCACAGAGAACATAGAACCTTTTCCCAGTCTGGAAGCCCGGATGAAAATTTTTAATCAACACGCTCCGGCTTTATCGGCGGCGGCCATTCAAAACTGTCTGGCCAATACCCTCGACGTACGGGAAATCACGCACCTGATTACGGTTACCTGTACCGGCTTAAATGCACCGGGACTGGATTTGCAGTTGATGGAACTGCTCGACCTGCCAAAAAATATTTTCAGAACCTCGGTGAATTTTATGGGATGTTATGCCGCCATTCACGCCTTGAAAGTCGCGGATGCTTTTTGTCGTTCAGATCCTTCGGCCAGAGTGCTGATCGTCTGTACCGAACTCTGCACGCTGCATTTTCAACAACCCGCCACGATGGATAATATCACATCGAGTTTGTTGTTCGGCGATGGATCGGCTGCTGTCTTGGTGACCGGCGAAGAATCGTCATCGGAAGGTTTTCCGATCCGGGGATTTTATGGTGAAGTGATGTCGAAGGGAAAACAGGATATGTCCTGGGGCTTGTCCTCTACCGGATTTACGATGACCCTCAGCAGTTATGTGCCCGCTTTGATAGAAGAAGATTTTGAAAAGCTGGTTACTCAGGCACTGGCAAAACAGGGACTTTCCCGCGAGGACATTACGCATTGGTGTATTCATCCCGGCGGAAGGAAAATATTAGAATCCATCGAAAAAAGCCTTTCCCTGCCGAAAGAAAAATTCAAACCATCCTATCAAATACTAAATGATTATGGAAATATGTCTTCGCCGACAATTTTATTTGTGTTGAAAGAAATATTGTCGGGTTTGCCGAATGACCAAAAGCAAAAAGTTTTTGGCGCAGCTTTCGGTCCGGGTTTGACAATGGAAACATTTATCGTGGGTCATTAACTTTTCGAATTCACTACCTTGCAGTATGGATTTTTCCATTCGTGCGGCAGGGCCGGAATTATTGGATCTGCCAAATATACCGGCCGATGATATTGAGCGAAATTTATATGAACTCGCGTTCATCAATCGTTGGCTCGGGGGGCATTCCATCACGCTGCGCGGTTTTTACGAACTGGCAAAATCTGCAACATCAATCAGTCTGTGTGAAATTGGCTGCGGCGGGGGAGATAATCTGAAAGCGATCGAATCAAAAACCGGTGCATATAATCATCCGCTCCGGCTCACCGGAATTGATATCAATCCCGATTGCATACTGGTTGCCAAAAAAATGAATTGGAAAAATCCGGCAGATTTTATCGTGAGCGATTATCAGCAGGTACGATTCAAATCCAAACCGGATATTATTTTTTCATCGCTTTTCTGTCATCATTTTCGGAAAGAGGAACTGATTCAGATGTTTCGATGGATGTATGAAAATAGTGGAACCGGTTTTTTTATCAATGATTTACAACGACATCCGCTCGCCTACTATTCGATCCGCTGGCTGACGTCTGTTTTTTCAAAATCCTATCTGGTAAAAAATGATGCGCCGCTATCGGTACGTCGCGGATTTAAAAAAAAAGAACTCGAAGATTTATTAATGCAAGCCGGCATCCGGCATCATACCATTGAGTGGCGATGGGCCTTTCGCTGGTTGGTTATTGTGCGCAAATGAAAACAGATACCCCTTTGTATAATGTAGCCATTGTCGGCGGCGGCCTGGCCGGGCTCTCCCTTTCCATCCTGCTGGCGCGAAAAGGATTGCGCGTGGTTCTTTTTGAAAAAGAGATTTACCCGTTTCATAAGGTCTGTGGTGAATACATCAGCATGGAAAGCTGGGATTTCCTGCAGGGACTGGGGTTACCGCTGGATCAATGGAATCTACCCATGATCAGCGAATTATTGATCACCGCCACAAACGGCGTAGCACTCAGGGAAACGCTGCCGCTTGGCGGCTTTGGTATTAGCCGCTATAAACTGGATGCGGCTCTGGCACTCATCGCGCGGGAAGCCGGTGTGGAATTATTAGAGAACACGCGGGTGCTGGAGGTCAGCTTTGATAACAACCAGCACGAACTCCAAACCAGCGCCGGAACTTTTCAGTCACGCGTAGCCTGCGCCGGATATGGCAAAAAAAGCAACCTGGATGTTCGATGGAAAAGAGATTTTACCCGTCGTAAAAAAGCAATCAATTACGTTGGGGTGAAATATCATGTTCGCGCCCAGCTACCTACCGGTCAAATCGCACTCCATAATTTTCCAGGCGGATATTGCGGCATATCACGGATTGAAGACGGGCGGTATTGTTTATGTTATCTCACGCAATCCAACAATCTCCATCGAAATCAGCAATCGATTTCATTGATGGAAGAAAATATTCTGAAACAGAACCCGTTTCTACGTAAAATGCTGGATGAAGTAGAAGTCATTTATGCAGAACCGCTGACTATTGCACAAATCAGTTTTTCAAAAAAAAGCCCCATTGAAAATCATGTGATTTTTGTGGGTGATGCCGCCGGCATGATCACTCCCTTGTGCGGGAACGGAATGAGTATGGCCTTACACGGGGCAAAAATTGCTTCCGAAGCGGTGATCTCGTTTTTTCAGGATGACTATACCCGCGATTACATGGAGATCAATTACAGTTCACGCTGGAAAAAATTATTTTCAGCGCGCCTACGGACCGGCCGGTTGGTTCAGCTTTTTTTTGGAAATGCCTTTCGCTCCTCCTGGCTGATTCGTATAATGAAACCCTTCCCCTTCCTGATTCGCGCGCTGATCAGACAAACTCATGGGGAAAAATTTTAAGCAATATCGCCGCTTCACGGGAAATTTTTATATTTTGGCTGTATGAAAGTCATCCTCCTCCTTTGTTTATCCCTATTTTCCTTCACCGTGTTCGGCCAGAGTAAAAATGCCTTTTATGCCCTGGACGCAAAAATGAATCAGACCGAGCTGAAATCATCAAAATTCATTTTATGGGTACATGAAAATGAAGACAAAAACTGGCAGTGGGATTATTACTTTACCTGGGGTCCGTTAATTAAATCACAGCAGTTTGCAGATCATGACGGAACTTTGCTAAATGGCAGATCCAGTCTATATAATTCCATGGGTAATCTGGATTCCACCGGAGTATTTGATCATGGTAAAAAAAATGGAAGTTTTTTTAAATATCAAAGTTTCACCAAGGACAGTTTTCGGATCGTAAAAAAGTACGATTACCTGCGGGATAGTCTGGTTAAAATGATGGACGTAAAACCGGAAAATAAAAATGAAAAATTGGATACGCTGACCGAAAAAGAATCCGAATTTCCCGGGGGCATCGCGCAATGGTACCGATATCTTGGCAAAACTTTAAAATATCCTGACCGCGCGCTCAGTAAAGAAATTCAGGGTCAGGTACAAATCTTTTTCATGGTCGATACCGCAGGAAATATTGAAGATCCGTATATCAAAAAATCAGTTGAATATTCTCTCGACCAGGAGGCGTTACGTATCATTATAGGATCCGGAATCTGGACACCGGCAACAAAAGATACGGTACCCAAAAAATCCTACAAGGTGCAGCCCCTCAATTTCAAATTAGAATCACAATAATTTTTATTGCCTTCCCGTTGCC
>JAYWCS010000363.1:0-5528 GCA_043780315.1 Bacteroidota bacterium
GCCAATCTGCGGCATCACTCGCTTTTTTTTGACGCCCCTTTTGATCTGCACGCGCAGGAAATTTATAAATCAAAACGCTGGCCTTCCAATCCACTGTTCTACGTATGTGCACCCTCCGTAACTGATGCCAGCGTCGCACCGCCCGAATGCGAAAATCTGTTTTTCCTGATTCCAGTCGCTGCCGGACTGGAAGGAGATACTGAAGCATTACGCGAAAAATATTTTGAGGAAATTCTGTTGCGCATGGAAAATCAGTTACAGCAATCCATACGCGAATCGATCGTTTACAAAAAATCCTTTGCAACGAACGATTTCATCAGTGAGTACAATGCGTATAAAGGGAATGCATATGGACTTGCAAATACTTTATCGCAAACAGCCATTCTAAAACCAAAGTGTCGCAGTAAAAAAGTACGCAACCTTTTTTACACCGGGCAACTAACCGTTCCTGGTCCGGGTGTGCCGCCTTCCTTAATCAGTGGAGAAATTGTTGTCAGAGAATTATTGAAAGAATTCAATCACTGACAATCTAAATAGGTAGCTAATAAAAATGAGCACCATGATTCATTTTCACAACGTCAGTCAGCATTGCAGCCGGATAACAACCAACGAATACAGCACGTCTTTTTCGGGCGCTGTTAAATTGCTGCATAAAGATATTCGAAATCCGATCTATAATATCTATGGATTTGTTCGTTTCGCGGATGAAATAGTAGATACATTCCATGAATTTGACAAACCTTTCTTATTGAAAAAATTTAAGGAAGAAACGTATCAGGCCATCGATCAAAAAATAAGCCTGAATCCCATCCTGCACAGTTTTCAGTTAACCGCGAATGCGTATCATATCGACCGTAACCTGATCGAATCTTTCTTCAAAAGTATGGAAGCGGATTTATCCGATACGCGCTATGAACCTGCTAACCTGGCAGAATATATTTATGGTAGCGCCGAAGTAGTGGGTCTGATGTGCCTGCATGTTTTTTGTGAAGGAGATTCAGAAAAATACCTCCAACTGCGTGACTATGCCCGGTCAATGGGTTCCGCGTTTCAAAAGGTGAATTTTTTACGCGATCTAAAATCAGATTATGAAGATTTGAACCGTTTGTATTTCCCCGGAATGGATTTTCATAATTTCACCGGCAACATGAAAAAAAATATCGAAGAAGACATCGCAAACGATTTTAGCAAAGCCTACGAAGGTATTTTAATGCTTCCCGAAAAAGCCCGGTTCGGCGTTTATGTTGCTTATAAATATTATCTGTCATTATTCAACGAAATCCGCAAAGTGAATCCGTTTGAAGTATTACAGCAGAGAATCCGTATACCCGGTTACCGGAAAATAATGATACTCGCCAGAGCAGGTTTAAAAAGAAGACTTCACCTGATTTAAAATTTCATATTTATGCATTTGTTATTATATAGTAGCATATTTATTATCACATTTGTAACCATGGAAGGAATCACCTGGTTAACACACCGCTATGTGATGCATGGTTTTCTCTGGTCCCTGCACCGGGATCATCATCAGCCGGAAGGGAATGGATTCTTCGAAAAAAATGATGGATTCTTTCTCATTTTTGCCATCCCCTGTTTTTTATGCATATTATTTGGATGGTTAAATTCCGTTTACTGGCTCGAAGCTTTTGGTTTGGGCGTGATGGTCTATGGATTGGCTTATTTCCTGGTACACGACGTGATCATTCACCAGCGATTTAAATGGCTAACGCATTCAAAAAATACATACGTCCGCGCACTGCGATGGGCCCACAAAATGCACCATAAACATATTGGAAAAGAAGACGGAGAATCCTTTGGGTTTTTGTATGTACACAAAAAGTACAGAGAGAAGATAAAAAGAGATCGCCAGATTCAGCAATCCGGAATGAAGCTGAAAACCGAAAATACGTAACAGGCCGCACTACTTCACCAACGCTTCTGTCGATATGAGCGCGCAGCGATTTGATTACATAATTTCAGGAGCAGGATGCGCAGGACTCAGTCTCCTGATGCGGATGATTGAATCCGGAAAATTTGCTGACAAAAAAATTGCGCTGGTCGACCAATCGCTCAAAAACCAAAATGACCGGACATGGTGTTTTTGGGAGAAAGGGAATGGATTTTTCGAACCGGTGGTTTCAAATCACTGGGAAAAATTGTGGTTTTACAGTGATGGATATCATGTTCTCAAGAACATTTATCCGTATCATTATAAGATGATCCGGGGAGTTGACTTTTATACACATTGTCTCTCCGTGATCGGCAGCCAGCCAAACATTCAATTTCTGCAAGCAAAAATTGATTCCTGTTACAGCGACGAAAGGGAAACTTATCTTCTCGCAGGATCAGAAAAAATATATGCCAGCTATATTTTCAATAGCATCCTTTTTGAAAAACCGACATTAAATAAAAATGATTTCTACCTGTTGCAGCATTTCAAAGGCTGGCTAATTGAAACAGATGAAAAGAAGTTCAACCCGCAAGAAGCAGTGCTAATGGATTTTCGTGTTCGACAGGATCAGGGCAATGCATTTGTATATACCATGCCATTATCCGAAAACCGTGCACTGGTTGAATATACCCTGTTTTCCGAAAAGCTTTTACCCGATGCTGCATACGACTTGGCATTAAAAGAATATCTGAAGAATATTCTGGGTATTGCTGAGTACCGGATTACAGAGACGGAATTCGGGATAATACCCATGACTACATTTAATTTTCCGGTGCGTAATCAGCATATCATTCAAATCGGCATGGCAGGAGGTCAAACACGCGCGTCGACAGGGTATACTTTTCAGTTTATTCAAAAACAAACAGCCGCTATTGTAGATAAATTATTGAAGAACGAAACACCCGTTACTCAAAGAACCTCTGCACGGTTTAGGTATTATGATCGCTTATTTCTTGACATGCTGCTTAACCAGCAAAACAATCCCTCGGAAGTATTTGCCAGATTATTCGGACGAAATCAGACAAAAACGATCTTCGACTTTCTGGATGCCGAAAGTAGTTTGCTGCAGGATTTTATGCTGATCAGCAGTTTACCTGCCAAACCATTTCTGCAGGCCGCCATGCGACACGCATTCGGCATAGCAAGAACCAGTAAAAACAGTATGTAAACGGTATTCACTATATTCAACTTAGAATGAAAATAGATGGGAGAAAAGAAGATTATACTCTGCGTTGACGACGATCCGGACGACCGGCAACTATTAAAGGACGTGATCTCCAAATCCAATCCACAAAAATACGAATTTGCGGAAGTTGAAAATGGCCGCGACGTCTGGCTATTTCTGCGGTCCGAAAAATGTTGCCTGAATAAAATCTTGCTCATTATTCTAGATCTCAATATGCCGTTTGAGAATGGGCGGCAAACACTGACTAAATTAAAAATTGACCCGGATACTGCCCAAATACCGGTAGTGGTATTCACTACTTCTAATTCGAGTACCGACATCGAGTTTTGCCGCAGGTTACATATCGATATGATTACCAAGCCGATGATATATGAAGAGCTACAGGCATTAGTTCCCCGATTATTGCGAAATAGTTTATAATAGGCCCAATTCCCTTTCTACAGTCGATTTTTTAGGTAATTTCATGGGACAATTCCGAAAGTGCATTTACAATCCACGAAAACAAATAACCAACCCCCTTTTTTGCAGGCTAGTGGCGAAATGGCATCGCTAACGCGCGATTTCAACTGGGCCGGAACAACTATTGGTGAACCAGTGCAATGGCCGGCAACTTTAAAGACTACGGTAACAATACTCTTATCCTCCCGATTTCCGATGTTTTTGTTTTGGGGAGAAGAGTGCATTCAATTTTACAATGATGCCTACAGGCCCAGTCTCGGGAATAACGGGAAACATCCTGCCGCACTCGGGCAAAAAGCAATTGATTGCTGGCCCGAAATATGGTTTTTTATTGGTCCGATCATAAAAGATATACTCGCCGGCGGAGAACCTTCCTGGAATGAAGATCAGCTTCTTACCATTTATCGTAACGGCAAAATGGAAGATGCTTACTGGACATTTAGTTATAGTCCGGTCCAGAACGAAATGGGCAAAGTAGAGGGTGTGCTGGTGGTTTGCAGCGAAACAACAGAAAAGGTAAACTATTTACGTGCAATAGCCGATCAGCAACAATCAAGAAAAAAATTAGATGAAGCAGAAGAAAGAGCCAGGCTTTCAATCGAAGCAGCAGAACTGGGTACTTATGAAATTAATCTGCTGACGCACGAAATACTTACTTCGCCACGCTATGATGATATTTTCAACGTGGGTCATTCCAGTGAACATATTCAATATATGAAGGCCCTTCACCCCGACGATATTTATTTAAGAAACAATGCATTTCAAAATGCAATTGAAACCGGCAAGCTGGAATATGAAGCACGAATAATCTGGAACGATAAAACCGTACATTGGGTGCGGATAAAAGGGAATGTGTACTATGATGAAAGTAAAAATCCCTATAAAATGTTAGGTATCGCGCAAGATATAACCGTCAGAAAAGGAAATGAAGAAAAAATAAAAAGTACTGCCGCGTATTTGAAAGAGGCAGTAAAAGAAAGAACGATCGAACTTGAAATTAAAAATAAGGAACTGGAAAAATCCAACAGTAATTTGGAAGAATTTGCACATGCCGCCTCCCATGATTTAAAAGAACCCATCCGGAAAATTCATTTTTATACCGACATGCTGAAAAAGCAATTGTACGACAGAATCAGTGAGGAAGAAATATCCACGTTCAACCGAATTGAAAAAGCCGGCCTGCGAATGAGGGCGCTGATCGACGATCTACTATTGTATTCGAACGTTAGCCAGCGACCACCTGAAAAGGAGGATGTTAATCTGAACGACATTATATATAAAGTACTGGAGGATCTGGAACTGGATATCCAGGAAAAAAAAGCAACATTTAAGATCGGTAACCTCCCGGTCGTTGCGGGATATGGACGACATCTGCAGCAACTTTTTCAAAATCTGATCAGTAATGCACTGAAATATTATTCACCCGACATTTCACCGGTAGTCTCCATTCATTCAAAATTAATCGATAGCAAACAAGCTGAATTAATCTTTCCGGGAAACTCCGAAAAACAACCCTACCATTTGATCGAAGTAGTAGACAATGGCATTGGCTTTGAACAGGTGCATGCAGATAAAATTTTTCAAATGTTCACGCGTCTGCATGGTGTGAGTGAGTATCCAGGCACTGGTGTAGGTCTTTCAATCGCCCAGAAAGTTGCAGAAAATCATCAGGGGAGAATTTTTGCCGAAAGTGAACCTGGCAGAGGATCCAATTTCAAATTCTACCTGCCTGCTTTGTAACGCATATTTATTTCGCTATTATTTATTTAAAACATACGTTTAGGAATGCCCGGGACGATTTTAATTATTGATGATGAGGTTAAATTAAGGACGCTGCTAACCAGAATTATTATGCTGGAAGGTTTTACCGTGAAAGAAGCGCCGGATCTAAAAACTGCCAGAAAATTACTGGATCGCGAAAACATTGATGTC
>JAYWCS010000364.1:0-3786 GCA_043780315.1 Bacteroidota bacterium
GTGCTGGATCGGTGCTTGGAAATTCTGTGTGTCATTCTGTGTGTCATTTGTGTGTCAAAAAAAGAGGGAGAAAGCGCAAAAAAGCGTTAAAAACACACATGACTTAAAAAGAAAAACCTTGTAAATCAATGACTTACAAGGTTACTGAGTGCCCGGGACTGGATTCGAACCAGCACAACCTTGCGGATGCTGCGACCTGAACACAGTGCGTCTACCAATTTCGCCACCCGGGCTTTAAGCGGGCGGCGAAGATAAGATAAACTGCCATTTCAGCAAAGCAAAATGGAACATAAGGAGAATTTTATCCACATGGATCAGCAAAATCTGTTCATCACTGATGGTTTGCGAATAAAAAAGGATCTCTAAAAAAAATTATACAATCGGCTCCCAGCCCGGTTCGTATTCCCTTTTCCACAAAGCCTTTACTAATGCATCATCGATAATATGCCTGTTTGCCGGATCGCAATGCAGCATATTACCCGTTCGCTGCAAAACATTGGCGAGCTGACAAGGCAGCACGCTTTTATTGGCTTCCGTTACCGGCGCATTCAAATGGGCACTTCTCCGAATGCCTTCCACGAAGTTTTGAAAATGATATAAATCCAGGTTGCCATTGGCGCTGACCGTATTCGAAGGGTCGGCCACCACGTCGGGCTTCACTTCTTTTACCAGTTTATTTTTCTCATCGAATAGCTTATCGTCACCTCCACCCAGATTAACCAGTGATCCTTTATCGCCATAAATAAAAAAGCCGCGTCTGGACCCTTCTACCGGATAATCATTACAACTGGATTTCGGGTTGTTGTCATACCATGCTTGGGCAAAGTATGCGTTTCCAATAACACCGCCCTTCACCAGCGAAGCCGCTTCTATCAGGGTGGGCATGGAGCGCCGCTGGTCACCCATCCGGATCAGCTCACGGTATTTGACCATGGCACGCGCAATCAGCTCTCCTTCCGAAGGATTCTCGCCGCAGGGTTTCTCCACATGCACCTGTTCGTGATGCTGCGCAGCCACTACGGCCACGGGCGTATGTCAGTGGTCGGGCGTGGCAACAATCAGCGCGTCAAAATCGGGCTGTGTCAGCAATTTTCTACTATCCTTTTACACGATGGGCTTTCGGGCGGCGTCTTTCAGGCCAGTCAATCCATTCTGAATAGCGCCATCTTCCACATCTCAGATATAGGCAACCTCCCTATTGGGCAGCGGGGAATAACATTTGGCCAGGCAGGCCCCGCGACTGTTCACACCCATTCCTGCCATAATCACTTTATGGCTGGGCGCCATTTTCTGGAATACGGGGAAATTCAGGATGGTAAGTTCACCGGCCACAGCGCCCGATGTTTTGAGAAATTTACTTCTTTCCAAATAGCTTTTTTCTAATACTAATATTCCTTTTTTGGTGGGTGGTTGGCGGTTTTACGCTGGTGGTTTGCGATTTTCGGTTTGCGGCATTCTACGGGTGACTTTTCGATGATCGTCAACACGACCCTCAACCGTTAACCGCCATCCATCAACCTTTCAACTTTCAGCTTTTTTTCGTAATTTCGCGACCCCGATTTAAAACCTTCGGGAATATGGAATATTATGGAAGAAAACCAAATTTTAAACTCAAACGCTGAAGGCCAGGAGTCTGCTACCGATACGGTAGAAGCTACAGCGACAACAACTGCACCTGCCGCAAACGGAAACGGGAATGGTAAACATTGGCCCGCACCGACTCCGCATGACGATTTCGACTGGACAATCGACAAACGTAACGTTGCTGCCTACAACAAAGAAGAGAAAGAGAAGTACGACAAAGTGTATGAAAATACCTTCGTACAAATCACCGATGGCGAACTGATTAAAGGTCTCGTAGTAGGTGTTACGAAAACAGATGTGGTCGTAAACATCGGTTTTAAAAGTGATGGTCTCGTGTCACTCAATGAATTCCGCGATCTTCCCAACCTGAAAAGCGGGGATGAAGTGGAAGTGATGGTGATGGAAAAAGAAGACCGGGAAGGTCATCTTCACCTGAGCCGCAAACAGGCCCGCGTTACCCGCGCATGGGAACGTATAGTGGAAATTCACAAAACCGGCGAAGTGGTTACCGGTACGGTTACCAGCAAAACCAAGGGCGGTCTCATTGTGGATGTATTCGGCATGGAAACCTTCCTGCCAGGTTCGCAGATCGACGTGAAACCAGTGACCGATTACGATCAGTTCGTTGGTAAAACAATGGAATTTAAGGTGGTGAAAGTAAACGACGCCATCAAGAACGCCGTTGTCTCCCACAAGGCCCTGATCGAAAGCGATATCGAAGCACAACGTGCAGAGATCATGAGCAAACTGGAAAAAGGTCAGGTACTCGAAGGGACCATCAAGAACATCACCGATTTCGGCGCGTTCATGGACCTCGGCGGCCTCGACGGTTTATTATATATCACCGATATCAGCTGGGGACGTATCAGTCATCCGAGCGAAGTACTCAAACTGGATCAAAAACTCCAGGTGGTCGTACTCGATTTCGACGATGGCAAAAAACGTATCAGCCTCGGGTTGAAACAGCTGACGCCACATCCGTGGGATGTATTGCCGGAAGCCATCAAAGAAGGTGAAATCGTGAAAGGTAAAGTAGTCAATATCGAAGATTACGGCGCTTTCCTCGAAATTCAACCGGGCGTAGAGGGTTTGGTGCATGTGAGTGAAATCACCTGGGCCAATACGCCGATCAACGCCAAGGAATTCTTTAAACTGGGTGATGAACACCAGGCCCGCATCGTTACGCTTGATAAAAACGCGCGTAAAATGAGCCTGTCCATCAAACAACTCAGCGAAGATCCATGGAGTACCATCGAAACCAAATTTCCACAGGGAAGTAAACACAACGGACTGGTTAAAAACATCACCCCTTACGGCGTGTTTGTTGAACTTTCACCCGGCATCGGCGGCATGATCCATATCAGCGATCTGAGCTGGCTGAAACGTTTTAATCATCCATCAGAATACACCAAAGTCGGACAGCATATCGATATCCTGATTCTCAGCATCGATAAAGAAAACCGTAAACTCCAGCTGGGTCATAAACAACTGGAAGAAGATCCATGGAATGCACTGGAAAACACTTTTGCGATCGGAACCGTTCATGAAGGTACCGTTACCCGCAAAGATGATAAAGGTGCCCTGGTGCAACTTCCATATGGCCTCGAAGGTTTTGCTCCGAAACGTCATCTTGCGAAAGAAGATGGTAAGGAAGTGAATGCCGACGAAACCGCTCCGTTCATGGTGATCGAATTCGACCGCAATGAAAAACGCATCGTTTTATCGCATACACGCATCTGGGAACAGGTGAAAGCAGATGAAAAAGATGTGGCGCGCAAAGAAGCCAAGACCGATGCCGACAAAACCCGCAAAGCCGTGAAGACGATCCAGGCCAAGGTTGAAAAACCAACGCTCGGTGATCTGGGAGCACTTGCCGGAATTAAGGAGAAATTGGAACAGGAAGAAAAAGGGAACGACGAAGCAACAAAAGAAGAACCCGCTAAATAAGCATTCTGATCTTAAATCAAAAACTCGCTCTATTTTTTAGAGCGGGTTTTTTTTATTTTTATTCACTGCGGGTTTCTTTATTTTCATCCATTGTCAAATTTTTTATTTCGATTCGTGAAAATCCTCTTCCATATTCACCGCCCAAATATTAGCGCGGCTTTTTTGATGAGCGATAATATTTTCGACGGCCGTCATCGCCGTCATCATACTATGATCCGTATTATTGTACCGGTGCATCCCATTACGGCCCACCAA
>JAYWCS010000365.1:0-13078 GCA_043780315.1 Bacteroidota bacterium
CGTTTTCCAGGGCTCACCCGAAAAATCAAACAGATAAGCATAATGCAGCGGCGGTTCATTATCATGCACGTAATGACCCATTTCAAAACAAGTATTCAGGTGCTCATTGAATTTTTTTTCACCCCCCATCAGATTGATTACCCCCTTCACATCATGGGGCACGAACCAGGAATAGGTCCAGGCAGTACCTTCTGAATAACCACCCGGTGACCATTCGCCGGTTTGGCTCCTGGCTTCCATGAAACCCGTAGCCGCATGATATAGATTGACATAATTGTGTGCCCGTTGCAACAACAGCTCGTAATCGTTTCCAAATTCGTTTTGTCTGCCCGTTACCCGAATGAATTCCGCCAGTGCCCAATCATTATAGGCAAATTCCAGGGTATGCGTCACACTGTTCGATACGTCGGATGGTACATATCCAAACCGAACAAAATCAATCATCTCCCTGCGTGCATAAGGTGGCTGCAGCAAACTCTTGCGCATCGCTTCCAGTGTCTTATCCAGATTCATTGTCTTGATACCTTTGGTATAGGCATCCAGTATTAACTCCACATTGTGGTTACCACTCATATTGCCGGTGGGTAGCCAACCGGTTTGATCGTACGCTTTCATCACCGACGCAATCATATCCGATTCTTTCTCCGGATGCAGAATCGTGAGCAGCGGATGTTCACTCCGGTAAGTATCCCAGGGATAAATGGGCGTATACTGTATATTTTTTTCCCCCGCATCGGAAACCAAGGCAGGCATAAAAAAACTATGATAAAGGGCCGTATAAAAAATTCGCTTTTGTGTGAGGCTGTTCCCCTTCACGGTTATCTGGCCCAACGCATCATTCCAAACTTTTCGATTTTGCGCGCACAACTGTTGAAAATCCCATGCAGGATTTTCGAGTTGCAGATTTTTTTCCGCACCCGCATCAGAGGATAAAGAAAATCCGAAACGGATACCGATCGTTTCATCTTTTGACGTAACGAAATCGATCAGGGCTGCATTGGTTTTCAGGCTGGTATCGGATAACCTGACCAGCCGGTTATTTCCCGCTGCCATACAGGATTGAAAGGGCTTACTAAAATGAACTATAAAATAATAACCCGCACATTTTCCACTCAATGATGCCGGATCGATCCATTTTATTTCTGAGATATCGGATAAAAAAATATGAGCGGCGTCAGATGCCGGGAAACGGAAATTGACAAAAGCAGTTCGCTGGGTCGCTGTATATTCCGCGCGGATAGTATCCTTATCCAACAAAACGCTAAAAAAGCAGGGCGTTGCTTTCTCTGTCAGATGGCTGAAAGCAGCAGGCCGGGAACGCAAAGTGGAATCTGTTTTTCCGAGACCGGCCATTAACTGAAACTGACCGCCTGAAAACCATCCACTATTATGATTCAGAAAACTAAATGAGCGAATGACGGTATCGGCATACTGGTAATGGTCGGGCGTGATCTGCACCATTCCGAATGGCAGAAGAACGCCAGGAAAGGTGGCTCCATTGGATTCCCAAACCGTCCGCTGGCCGGATTTACCTGTACCAATCATTGGATTTACAAAATCCACCGGATCATTTGGTTGTCCATAGGAAATATTTACGAATAGCAGAATGAGTATGGGCTGAATAAAAAATTTCATATAGGGTAGCAATCGGAATATAAATAAATGAGCGCGTGATTATTCACGCAATGAGCATAATCTTAGTTGATAACGATTTCACTGATAAAGAGCCTGGCTGGTTTTCCTTTGTTCGTACTCCAGGCGGGCATTTTTTTCAGTGGACTGACCAACAACCGCAGGCAACGTACTTCGGCGGGCGCGAAAAAAAGAATTTGAGGTCGGACAGGCAGCAGCGAATCTGCCTGATTCAAAGCAGTTGGCTGCAAGCTGCTCAGCAGTCGCATGTTTCCCTTAGTCAGTCCGCCCCAGAGTTGAATTTTTGAAGGAGGGAAATTATCGAATGCAGCTTGAGATAAAGTATACAGTACGATCCGGTGCACTTTACTTATTTTTTTAAGATAGATATAAAAGGAAGCATCCTGCTTTCGGTAACCAAGCCATTGCCCGTCTTCCGAATTCAGCTTTTGTACTTCGTTAAAAATGATATTTTTCGGAATCTGACCATCCGATAGAATTTGAGGACGCACATTTTTATACAGTGTATCGGGTTTATTGATAAAACGAATGGAATCGGGTCTTAAACTCTGCAGATAGTCGGAGCTCACCGGAAGGCTGCCCTGCCATCCTTCCTTGAATGATCTTGCCACCAAAAACACGGTACTGTCGAATACCAGCGGACCAGTATAAATTTCACCATGGCTACTATCCGGAACCGATCCATCCCGTGTAAATTTTATCTGGACGCCTTTATAAGGATGTTTTAACGCCACTTTCAGGGAAGTCTCAAACACGCTGTCATTTACTTCCAGCGTCGGCGCGCTGAGCATGATATTCAATTTGCCATTATCAACAAATCCGTTTTCTATCCGTACGCGGTTGAATTTCTTTTTTAATGAGATGATTGCATTCGTATCCATACGGGTATTCCACACAAACACTTCTGAGAGGTTGGGCCGGGCAAGTAATTTCTCCAGTGCAGCGGCATGAATGCCCGTTCCTGAAAGTGAAATGGATTCCAATTGTTTTAAATCCGCGAGCGCGCTGAGTCCGTTATCTGTAATGTCTGTATAATTCAGATTTAGTTTCTTCAGATTTTCCATCTTCGACAGCACCCGTAAATCAGCATCTTTCACCGGCATCCTGGCCAGATTTAATTCAGTGATCTGCTTTTTTAACGGAATTAATTCTTCCAGTGCTTTTCCAGAGTATGCCGCACGCCCATAAAAATGTACAGTCAGCGCGGGAGAATTTTTTCCCATGGTTTCAATGACCCGATAGTTTGTATTCAGCGCCGCAACTTTTTTTTCATCGGCTGCCGAAAAATCATATTTGACTTCTTCCTCCTCTGCATCCGAAAACGATAGCCAGCGCTGCGCCAGCAAACGGAATGTATCTTCCACCGGCATATTGATGAGCTTCAGATCGGTAGGCGCGCCAGACTTGACCCAGAAAGCAAGCAAGAGGGATTCTTCGGCAGTCAGCTGCGGTTTTGAAGCCGGCGGCATATGTTTACTATCATCATCGGGCAGTTGAATCCGTTGGAGAATCAGACTCTGTTGCACATCGCCGGCAACAAAAAGTTTTCCTGATTTTCCGCCCGCCTGCAACCCGGATACATCTTCGAGAACAAGGGATCCTTTGGCGCTGCCGGAGCTATGGCATTGCAGGCACTTGGCTTCGAAAATCGGCTTGATCACATTGTAAAAGGCAACGGCTTTATCGGGCGGCACATGTTGATTTCCTTTGTGCAATACCGGAGCCAGCACATAATTATCCCCATGGGTGAGATCGCCGCCCAAGTGACCGGTTAACAATACGCCGGTCGCAGCCAATGCGGTTAGTCCGCGCCCGATGAGTCGCTTCTGTTGAAAACTTCGGTAATAAAAATAGTACGCGGCCGCCAGCAGCGCAACAGCGATGCCGATCCATTTATGACGGGAGAGAATGGGACCGTTGCGTTCTCCTTCCATGGAAAGAAGCATGCCCATGATCGCGCCAAAAACCGCCGACATTGCAGCGGCCATCCTTACTATTTCCGGGCCGGCGGCTTCTGCTCGAATACCAAAATCATTGTCTTTTGGCAGCCAGGACAATATCATCACGAGCAGGATCAGCACGATGGGAAAATGAACGAATAGCGGGTGTATTCTACCGGCAACCTGCAGCCAGGCCGGGAGTATTAACTTATGTTCAAATAGAAAAAGAAAAAAAAGGAACACCAAGCCAGCAACTAAAACAGGATCAAACCATTTTTTAAATCTTTGCATTGGGGCAAACGTCAATCTTATACTTTGGTGAATTTATAGGGATATACTTTACCTGAGCTCCACTGGGCCACGTAGATATTTTCTTCATCATCCACACACACGTCGTGCGGATGTATAAATATTTTCTGTGCCTGAGCCATCAACTGGAGCTGTCCATCCTGATATACCGGTGGGGTACCGCCGATATTTGAAACCACTTTATTGTCCTTATCCAAAATGGTTACAAAACCAGTCCCGACCGCGTCCAGATTAGGTG
Organism: Bacteroidota bacterium; assembly: GCA_043780315.1. Lineage (GTDB taxonomy): Bacteria > Bacteroidota > Bacteroidia > Chitinophagales > Chitinophagaceae > Puia. The sequence continues at coordinate 4,141 of JAYWCS010000365.1, forward strand.
AACGCAACACAGCGGCATACAAATAATCTCCTTTAATCACCGGCCGGCAAACACAGGCACCGGGAAGTTTGATTTGTTCTATCAATACTCCTTCCATCGAATAACGTTTAAAACAATTTCGCGTCCGGTCGGTGATCAGCAGCGTTGGATCCGCTTTTCTCGTATCAACACAAATGCCATGGGCGTTATCCAGATTCTCGGTTTTATCTCCTCGACCTCCGAAAAAGTTTTTAATTTTTCCTTTTGAATCATAGTGAATGATATATTGGGAGCCGTATCCATCCGCGATATAAAAATCTCCATTTTCGAGTACCGTCGTTTCTGTCGGAACAAAATCTTTTTTTGCTTTATATACACCCGTCTGGGCCGGGTAATCGATCGTCATCAATATTTTCCCATCGATGGTTGTCTTAAAAACCTGATTACGTTCGGTATCGGTGATAAATAAATAATCCACTCCGTCTTCAACATGCAGGGTGAGCCCGTGAGCGCCCGGAAATTCATGTCCCCAGGACTGCAATAGCTTACCCGATTTATTATAGACCAGTATATTATTCTTTGTTTCATTGGTGAGCATGAGAATTCGCCCTTTGCTGTCCTGGATCATCTCATGACAATCATTCACCGGATATTTATCCGGATTTAATTTACCCCAACGCGTATCCATACGATAGGTCATTCCGTTATGTCCGTATACAGGACCCGTTGGTTTTGCGAATAAGTCCTTCGTGAGGATGATCCCGCCGGCCGCTAAGCCGGACGTTGCAAAAAATCTTCTCCTGTTCATAATTATTTTTTTGTTGTCCGTTTAAGCCAGGATGCCTTTGACCACATTTCCTTCCACATCGGTGAGACGGTAACGTCTGCCCTGATGACGAAAGTTGAGTCGCTCGTGATCAAGGCCCATTAAATGCAGCAACGTTGCCTGGAAGTCGTGTACATGCACCGGGTCCCGAATAATATTATAACCGAATTCATCGGTTTCTCCGTGAACGATTCCCGGTTTAATTCCGCCGCCCGCCATCCAGATGCTGAAACTGCGGGGATGGTGATCGCGTCCATAATTGCCGGGTGCTATTACGCCCTGACAATAATTGGTTCGTCCAAATTCTCCACCCCAGATCACCAGCGTTTCATCTAAAAGCCCTCTTTGCTTCAGATCCTTGATAAGGGCCGCGGATGCCTGATCCACATCGAGTGCCTGTTTCTTCATGTCGGAGGGCAGGTTCGCATGCTGATCCCATCCCTGATGATAAAGCTGTACAAACCGCACCCCATTTTCCGAAAGCTTGCGTGCCAGCAGGCAGTTCGCTGCAAACGTACCGGGCAGCAGACAATCGGAGCCATACATTTTTACAATATCATCCGACTCTTTACTGATATCTAATATTTCGGGAACAGCCGTCTGCATACGATAGGCCATCTCATATTGCTTAATTTTCGTCGCGATTTCGGGATCACCAAATTGTTGATAGTTCAGCTGGTTGATCGCCGCAATCTTGTCCAGCATCTTGCGCCGGCTGCTGCGATCCATTCCATCCGGATCCGTGAGATATAACACCGGATTATCTCCGCTGCTAAATTGCACGCCCTGATGAACCGAATCCAGAAAACCGTTTGACCATAATTTAGAGTATACCCCCTGACCGTCTCCTTTGCCTTTAGACAGCAGCACACAAAAAGTAGGAAGATTTTTATTCTCTGTTCCCAGCCCGTAACTCACCCAGGAACCAATACTCGGGCGGTTGCCCTGCTGCGCACCCGTCTGAAAAAAAGTAAGAGCCGGATCATGGTTAATGGCATCAGTATGCATGGACCGGATAATGCAAAGATCATCGACCACACTGGCCATATGAGGAAATGCATCACTGATCCAGGCACCAGACTGGCCGTGCTGTGAGAATTTAAAATGAGAACCCACCAGCGGGAATGATTTCTGTTCAGCCGTCATACCAGTTAATCGCTGTCCTTTCCGGACCGACTCCGGCAGATCCTGCCCCATCATTTTGGTGAGGAGTGGTTTATAGTCAAAACTCTCCAACTGAGATGGCGCGCCATTTTGAAATAAATAAATAACGCGCTTGGCCTTGGGCGCGAACTGGGGAATACCGGGAATAAAATCATCGGTCTCGCCAGCACCGCCGAAAAGATCTGGTATCAGTAAGGAACCGAGTGCCGCGGTACCGAGACCGATACTGAGTCTGTTTAAAAAACGGCGGCGATTAAAATTCAGCCCGTGCTCAAATAATTCTTTTTCCACTATTATGATTTTGTAATGGTTTCTTCCAGATTATAAATCGCCGAGACCAGCTCCATTAAAGCCGCAGCTTTTATTTTGTCGACATTTTCAGGCAATGGATATTCTCCGATGGACAACAGCTTGTCCGCATTTCTTTTTTGCATCGTTTGGAATTGGTCTGCATAATAATCTTTCAACAACTTCATTTCCGGCTCTTTGGCTTTTCGGCAAACAATCAGCTTAAATGCTTTGGCGATTTTATCCGGAGTAGAACTTGATTCGGCGAGTAGTTTCACAGCGAGCACCCGGGAAGCTTCCAGCACCGTTGGGTCGTTGAGCATGACCAGTGCCTGTAAAGGTGTATTTGTTTTTGATCTCCTCACTTCACATTGATCCCGGTTACTGGCGTCAAATATGATCATGGTCGGCGGAGGTAATGTGCGTTTGATAAACGAATATAAACCGCGGCGATACAGGCTGTCGCCATGATCCTGCCGATAGATTGCCAGCAGACCACGGCCCGAACTGGACGCTTCCCATAACCCCGGCGGCTGATATATTTTTACACTGGGACCGCCAATTATTTTTACCAGCAACCCGCTGCTTGCCAAAACCATGTCACGAATAAACTCCGCCTGCAGACGGAAACGCGGTCCGCGTGACAGGAATATATTTTCCGGATCGGATTTTAATTTTTCGGGAGACAGGGCGGTCGACTGCCGATAGGTCGCAGACATGACCAATTTCTTCACCATGTATTTAATATCCCATCCATGATTCATAAAATCGACACTCAACCAATCCAGCAATTCGGGATGTGAAGGCAATTCACCCTGCATTCCAAAATCACCCGAAGTTTTCACGATACCCCGACCAAAAAACTCCTGCCACAACTGGTTTACATAGACTCTTGCCGTTAACGGATTTTGTTTATCGAACAACCATTGTGAAAGTCCTAAACGATTCTTTGGACGATTATCAAACGACAAAATAGACTTCGGTGTTCCGGGCTCTACGGAATCGCCATGATGATCATATGCACCACGTTTCAAAATAAAGGTGGGCCGGACAATGCTGCTGTCACCCATAACCGAGACAATCAGGTTCCCCGTATCTTTTTTATTAATAAAATTCAATGTATTCGTTACGTCATCATTCGTGATGCGCATCAACGGTTTTTTCGCATAGGTTTCGGGACCGCCCACCGTTGTTTCCATGCCAACCTCCCGGATATTATTAAAAAAAGCAAACACCTTATAATATTCTCTTTGTGAAAAAGGATCATATTTATGATCGTGACAATGCGCACATTCAAGCGATACGCCGATAAATGCGCGCGCAAAAGTATTGGTGCGGTCGGTTACATATTCTACGCGATATTCCTCATCAATAACGCCGCCTTCCTCTGTTATTTTATGATTCCGGTTGAAGCCGGTTGCCAGTATTTGTTCTTTGGTTGCATTGGGAAGTAAATCGCCTGCGAGCTGCCAGGTTACAAATTGATCGTACCGCATATTTTCATTGAAAGCGTGAATCACCCAGTCGCGCCACGGCCACTGCGACCGGTAATTGTCATCCTGATAACCGTGAGAGTCGGCATACCGGGCGAGGTCCAACCAATGGACGGCCATTTTCTCGCCATACGCATTGCTTTGCAGGAGCTGGTCGACTATTTTTTCATAGGCATTCACAGAGCTGTCATTCACAAAATCGTCCATCATTTGGATAGATGGTGGAAGACCGGTAATATCAAAACAAACCCGTTTCAGTAAACGTTCTTTATCGGCTCCTTCATTGGGCTTTAAATCTTTTTGATCGAGTTTATGTAAAATAAAATAATCGATCTCGTTTTTTACCCAGTTCTTAGCCGAAACCGATGGCAAAGGCACTTGCTTGGGCGCCGTGAATGCCCAGTGCTTTTCATATTTTGCTCCCTGGCTGATCCATTTTTTCAGGATCACGATTTCGTTGGGCGTCAATGCCAAATGGGAATTGGGCGGCGGCATCATCTGCGCAGTATCCGTAGAAGAAATGCGCAAATAAACTTCAGACTCTCCGGGGATACCCGGTACCAGGGCATGGGCGTTGGGTCTGTTTTCGAGTGCCTTATAGGCATCTTCGGCGAGATCCAGGCGAAGACCGGCTTTACGTTTATTCGCATCCGGACCGTGGCAGGAATAACATTTGTCAGACAAGATGGGCCGCACATCAAAATTATAACTGACCTGATCCGCTACCTGTTTTTCGGCCATGCCAGCCGGTCGGTTACAGGATTGAACAGTCCATACAGCCACTGCGATCGTTACTATTAACAATAAAACTATTTTCCGCACGATAATAATCTTTACAGAATGAATTCAGGTGTTAAGGAAATATAATAAAATTAATTCAAACGGACGATTAACGTTTGAAAACTGAAGGCAATAACGGAAGCCCTTCTTCTTTTTTTAAGATCATAAAAGGATCATTATGAAGTGAGTATGAATTATGAGTTGAAACGCCGGCACTAAACGCAAACGTTTGATCCATTTCTACTCGGCATATCGAAAATGAGCCGCCTTTGTTTCAAAAAGGGAACCAACGACCTGTGCCAGCCCGTTGGTTTCAAAACAACCATGATCCCCGGAGGATTGAAAATAAATTTTGTCAATGACGTGTTAAAATATTACTTTAACGTTGTAGTTGAACGTTAAACCTGGAAAGCCAGCCCTTGACTTGCCGATAAACTATTGACTAATGATTGTTACGCCTGCCCTCCTGTATAAGCGTTGCTATGGCAAATATGCAATAGCCGCCGTCAACGTGTTTACGATGGAGCAGGTGCACGGTTTATTTTCGGCCGCCCAACAGGCCAAGGCACCCGTGATCGTTCAGCTGACGCCTGTTTCCCGCAATTATGCGGGCCCGGTCATGCTCAAGGCAATGATTGAGGCCGCTGCCACGATTTATCCGGAGGTGGTATATGCGATTCATCTGGACCACGGTAACGAACAGCATGCTTTCGATGCCATCGAGAACGGATATACTTCTGTGATGATCGATGCTTCCCATGATTCTTTTGAACTAAATATAATTCGCACACAATCGGTAGTGAAAAAAGCGCACCCGCAGCAGGTTATGGTGGAAGCAGAACTGGGTATACTCAGTGGAGTGGAAGATGACCTGAGTGTAAACGACAACGACGCGCGGTATACTGATCCGCGTCAGGCAGCTGAATTTGTTGAGCGAACGGGCTGTGACAGTTTGGCGATTGCCATCGGAACGAGTCACGGTGCCTATAAATTCAGTGGTAGTGGCGGTTTGCAGTTTCATATTTTAAAAAGAATACAGGAACAATTACCGGGTTATCCGTTGGTATTGCATGGCAGTTCTTCGGTGGATAAAGCGGAGGTTGCTCTGATAAATAAATATGGTGGTCAGCTAAAAGATAATTCGAGTGGCGTTACGGATGCAGAGCTGAAGAAATCAATCGGATACGGGATATGCAAAGTAAATATTGCAACGGATCTGCGATTATTGTGGACAAGAGTTCACCGCGAGTTCTTTGCCCTCTCGCCCGAATTGTTTGATCCGGTTATTCCGGGGAAAAAATACATGGAAGCCTATGCGGCTTTTATGTGTAAGCGTTTTGAAGTACTGGAAGCAACAGGGAAAGCCGGAGATTTCATGCGTTAAACGATTTCATGTTTTACTATATAATACATTCATTTATTTAAAAAGCATCACTGTGTCGGCCATAACTACCATCAAAGAAATTGCGAAACACCTGAACATTTCTGCTTCCAGTGTGTCCCGGGCCCTGCACGCCCATCCCAGTATCGGCCTGCGCACCCGGATGCGGGTGCAGCAACTGGCAAAAGAATTGAATTACGAGCCCAATCAGACAGCCATCTTTTTCCAGAAGGGAAAGACTTTTATGATTGGCGTTATCCTGCCGGAATTATCGGAGGCCTTTTTCTCCTCGGCGATCAGTGGCATTGAGGATGCAGCCAGAAAAAATAACTATTCTGTTTTGCTGGGTCAGTCGCATAACAAAGAACAAACTGAAAAAGAGCTTGTCAGCATGATGAAGAAATATCGGGTGGATGGACTCATCATTTCGATCGCCAAGAACACCATTAACTACGATCATTTTGAAATGCTGAAGAAACTGGATATTCCGATTATCTTTTTCGACTGCATCCCCAACCTGACAAATATTAATTATGTTGCCTGTGATATGGAAATAGGTTTGGGTCAGGCTGTGAAATTTCTTCTAAAGAACGATCATCGGGTGATTGGAATGATCAACGGACCGGAGAAACTGTTGGCCTGTCAACAGCGCGTGGATGGATATATCAAAGCATTGCAGAAGCACCGGCTAAAATATGATCCCAGTCTGATCGTAACGACCGACCTTTCTCGTGAAGGCACTTACCGTGCGTTGAACGAACTCCTTTCACAAAAAAGAAAACCAACGGCCATCGTTTTGTTTAATGACTACATGACGCTCGATGCCATTCAGTTTGCCCGGGATAAAAAACTTAAAATCAATAAGGATATTTGTTTTGTCAGCTGCGGAAGCGGTGCCATGATCGACCATATGGATGATCAACCCCTGGCATCGCTCGAACAATTCCCTTATCAACAGGGACAGAGAGCCATGGAAAGTTTGCTGGAAATTCTCAACACGAAGCGCCCGGCAGATTCACCGGAAACTATTCCGTATTCCAAAATCATTATGGAATCGCAACTTGTTGTGCATAACAAACGAATGGCCGTTTAACCGAATTTCGGTTTATTTTATGTTTTTTTAAACAAGCGAACAACCGTTTACCCGGTATTCTGTTTAACTTATGCCCTCTTAACAAGATTTTAAAAAATAAAAATCGCCTGAATGCCCACACCTAAAAAGTTGCCGGATGCAAACCGGAATTCAAGACGCCGCTTTATAAAAAACACCTTGACTGCCACTGCCGGATTTTATATTATTCCCAGACATGTTTTGGGCAGAGGTTTTACTGCACCCAGTGATAAACTGAATATTGCTTCTATCGGAGCCGGCGGGAAGGGTCAAAGCGATATCGATGCATTTTTCAAAAGCGGCAAGGCAAATATTTTTGCTTTGTGTGATGTAGACGACCGGCAGTCCGCCGATACCCGAAAAAAATTTCCAAACGCAATCTATTACAAGGATTTCCGGGAGATGTTATCCAAAGAACATAAACATATAGATGCGGTCTCCGTATCAACCCCGGATCATACACATGCTGTAGCCGCTATGGCCGCCATGCAGCTGAATAAACACGTGTATGTACAAAAACCTTTGACACATGATATTTATGAGGCCCGTATGCTCACCCAGGCCGCGCATCGCTATAAGGTCGTTACCCAAATGGGCAACCAGGGCGCTTCCGGAGATGGCGTGCGACAATTGGAAGAATGGCATAATGCCGGCTTGCTCGGCGATGTGCATACCGTTTATTGTTTCACCGACCGGCCCATCTGGCCGCAGGGTGTGGTCAGGCCAACAACGGCCTCTCCGATTCCTCCTGAATTGAATTACGATCTCTGGCTTGGCACGGCCCCCCAGAAAAATTATTTCGAGGGCATGCTACCCTTTAACTGGCGCGGCTGGTGGGATTATGGTACCGGCGCGCTCGGTGATATGGCCTGTCATATTATGGCTCCCGCTTTTGCGGTGCTGGAACTGGGTTATCCTGTTTCTGCAGAATGCAGTGTGGCAACAAAATATGTTGAGAACTGGAATAAAGGGTATTATCCGGATAGCGGTCCGATCGCTTCCCATATTACATTGACATTTAAACAGAAAAACGGCAAACCCGATCTCGAACTCCATTGGATGGATGGTGGAATTCAGCCCACCCGGCCCGAAGAACTCGGTCCGAATGAAAAGATGGGTGACGATGGCAATGGTGCTATTTTCATTGGTACGAAAGGGAAAATGATGTGTGGCACGTATGGTATCAATCCACAATTATTACCTACCAGCAGAACAAAAACCGCGAACATTCCGCAAACCCTCCTGCGTGTTCCAGAAGGCGAAGATGGTCATTACGCTGCCTGGGTGGAAGCGGCGATCGCTGGCTATGGCAGCACGCAGGCCAAAAATCTGAGCTCGAATTTTGATATCGCGGGACCGTTAACAGAAAGCGTGCTGATGGGTAATCTGGCCATCAGAAGCAATGATATCCAACTGAAGAAAGGCGAGGAAATTGAATATCCGGGACGCCATATTAAATTGTTATGGGACGGACCGAATATGAAAATCACCAATTTCGATGATGCCAACCAATTTGTAAAAAGGACTTATCGTGAAGGCTGGAGTTTGGGCGTGTAGGAGGATCTTTCTATTGTTCATTTTATTTTTCACACGTAATAACCGACACGAATAATAAATCCATCATGCTTAAAAAATTAAGCCTGTTTTTTTTCTCCCTGTTATGTATCGCGTTATCCGTTTCCGCTCAAAAAAAACTCGGGAATGAAACAGCGGCTCAAAAAGAGAAAAGAATGGAATGGTGGACCAACGACCGTTTCGGAATGTTTATTCACTGGGGACTGTATGCTTTACCGGCCAGACACGAATGGGTAAAAAGCCATGAGCGGATCAGCAATGAAGAATATGAAAAATATTTTAAAATTTTCAATCCCGATTTATTCGATCCAAAAGCATGGGCAAAAAAAGCAAAAGCCGCC